>ONGK01000038.1 GCA_900317345.1 uncultured Bacteroidales bacterium
TCGTACGCCGAAAATGCGAAATGTTGCTTACTGTTCCCAAACCATACTGCGCCCAGATAGGCAAACTGCTTTAATGCTTCTTCTTTTGTCATAATTGTAAAATTTATAAGGTTAATAATTTCATTTTTTACTTCAGTAACTATTGCGTCCGACCTTTATTTATATCGTTCACGATGCAAAATTACTACAAATATTTTATATCGCAAACGATTTATTTAAAAAAGTTAAAAATTTCTTAATTTTGCAAAGTTGAGTTTGCAAAACAGCCGATAGCTTATTCAGACCGCAGTCTGCACAATCTATAGGCATTACAGCCAATAAAATTGCCAAGCACAATAGCGACGTAATAAGCAGCCAAGCTTCCCCACTCTACATCGGGCGTATTCAACAGGTACACGCAACAATAGAAAGCATCTGCCACACAGTGAGGGAAACCGCATAGGATGAAAGCCGGCACAGCAAACAGCAAGGGTAACCAATCAGAGAAATCATTGTTTCGCCGTGCGAAATCAACCGCCAAGGACATCAGCAATCCGCAGCCGATAGCGAGCATTGCTGCTCCCACCCAACCCACGCGCAAGCGAGCATTGACAATCCCTGTTGCTGCTTCCGGCAGGGCCAAATTTGAGAAGAGCGAAACCGCTGCGACAACAAGACAGCCAACTATATTACCAAACAATACCATCAATAATGGCAGTATATCCCTCCAACCGGATAGAAAGCCCGCTGTACCTGTGTACAAACGGGCCCGGTACTTGACGACAGCTATCAATCCGACGCAGAACAAGAACATTCCGATGACAGGATTAGCAAGAAATCCCCATCCGGCAATACCGATGAGTATGCCTGCAAACACAGACTCGGCCATGAAAGGAAGAAAACGCAAGGGCATGTGTACTACTTAAATTTATGCTTTTATTAAGAATGCGGCAATACGCTCCATCGCCTTTTTTATCTCCTCCTCGCTAATTGCATAGGACAAGCGGATACATGACGGGCAACCGAAAGCAGAACCCGAAACGACAGCGACATGCGCTTCTTCCAAAAGACGCTCTGCTACCTCATCACCCGTTCCCCATGCGCTGACATCCGGGAAAAGATAGAACGCGCCTTCCGGCTCATGGAATTTCATTCCGGGAATAGCCGCAGCCAAACCACAAATCAACTTGCGGCGCGAGGCAAAGATGCTACGCATTTCCTCCACACATTTCATATTGCCGGACAAAGCAGCCTCAGAGGCTTTTTGAGCTACCATAGTTGCACATGTGACAATCTGCCCTTGCAGACGGACACAAGCGCTCACAAACGCCTTATTTTTGGACATAAGCCATCCGACGCGATAACCCGTCATGGCGAATGCCTTGCTGACACCATTGATGATAATCAGTCGCTCTGCAAGGTCGGTGAAATGAGCAAGTGTAACAGGGGCGGCACGATAGAAGAGTTCATTGTAAATCTCATCAGCGAGTATGAATACCTCAGGGAACTCTCTCAACACTTTCACCAATTCCTCCAATTCCGCCGCACTATACACGCTACCGGTAGGGTTATTAGGCGAGCAAAGAATGATCATGCGCGTCTTGGGGGTCAGCGCTTTTCTCAGCTCCTCCGGAGTGATGCAATAGCGGTTTTCAAACTTCGTCTCCACGGGAACAACCACTCCTTCTGCCAATTTAACCATCTCGCTATAACTAACCCAACTCGGCATGGGAATAACCACCTCATCACCCGGATTGATAATCGCTTGTATAGCATCATAAATCGCCATCTTGGCTCCGGCAGAAACCAAGACGTCTTCGGCACACCAATGGATGGCATTGCCTTCAATCCCATTTTGATACTTAGCCACCGCCTCACGCAAAGCCGGTATACCTGCTACCGGTCCGTAATGCGACCAATGGTTATCCACTGCCTCCTGCGCCGCCAGACGTACCGATTTTGGCGTATCCATATCGGGTTCTCCCAAGGACATGCTAACTACATCGATACCAGCAGCTGCCATCGCCTTCGCACGAGCGGCCATTACCAAGCTCTGCGAGGCCTCAATCTTAAGAATACGTTCTGCTATTTGCATATGATTGTTTATTATTAATAATTACCTATTATAGCGTGTGCTCTGATGAGCCATCAAAGCAATGTGTACATACTTTGCTACGTGGCAGACCTATTGCACGGATAAGAGTTTCTAATTTAGTGAACCGCAAGGACTGCAGGCCAAACTTCTCTGCGATGACCTCTACCATCCGCTTGTATTCGGGAGAGTCAGTCACTGTATAGGCACGTACCCGTTCATCGTTGAGCGCAGCTTCTTCGCCCTCTAATTCCGCAATGACGCGACGGGCAATGAGTTCCATCACCGATTTAGATTCCGAGAAATTGATAAACGGACAGCCGTATATCAGTGGAGGGCAAGCCACACGCATATGAATCTCCTTTGCCCCTCCCTCCAGCAAGCAGCGGGTATTATCCCGAAGTTGCGTACCGCGAACGATGGAGTCATCGCAAAGCAGCACACGACGGTCGCGAAGAATAGCGTTGTTTTGTATTAACTTCATCTTCGCTACGAGATTTCGCATCTCCTGATTGGCCGGCATGAACGACCGTGGCCATGTGGGCGTATACTTGCTGATCGCCCGGCGGTAGGGCACATTATGACCCTCGGAATAGCCGATAGCCATGCCGATACCCGAATCAGGCACTCCGCAGCAGCAATCCACCTGCGTATCATCTTCCTTGCCCATCGCGAAACCGATATAGTTACGAACATCTTCCACATTGCGACCCTCGAATACGGAAGTAGGAAAGCCATAATACACCCAGAGGAAAGAGCAAATCTGCATGTGGTCAGGAAGCGGCTCTGCCAGTTGCTCCACCCTGTCATGATACAGGCGCACTATCTCGCCCGGACCTAAATCTCGCACAGCCGTGAAACCGAGATTATAAAATGATGAAGTCTCACTTGCAACGGCATACGTATCCTCTTTATGGCCAATAATAACCGGCGTACGCCCCCATAAATCACGTGCGCAGACTATGCCATCCTCCGTCAAGAGAATCAACGAGAGCGAGCCTTTGATTTTCTCCTGTACATAGCGAATACCTTCCGCCAACGATGCTTTCTGAATAATCATGAGTCCAACCAACTCGGTCGGGTTAACCTTGCCGGAAGAGAATTCAGAAAGATGCATATTGTGCGCAAGTGCTTCATTGGCTAGTTCCTCCAGATTGGATATTTTGCCTACTGTGGAGAGAGCAAACCGCCCCAGATGAGAGTTGAACAAGAGTGGCTGTGCATCCGTATCGGAAATAATACCAATACCGGCAGAACCCGTCAGTTTGGGTAAGTCTTCCTCCATCTTACTGCGGAACGACGCTTGCGAAATAGAGTGAATCACGCGATGGAAATGACCTGTTTCCTTCTCAAAGGTGGCAATGCCGCCACGGCGTGTACCCAGATGCGAGAGATAGTCGGTTCCATAGAACACATCTGTGATACACGGATGAGAATTGATTGAACCAAAAAAACCAGCCATAAAATAGTAATGTAAATAAACAGACTAATAAAAAACTTATTATTTCTTTAGATACGAGCATATATTTTGCTCTATACGCGAAGCCAAATCGGATGTTTCTTCTTTTACAAAAACATCGCCTGTGATGCCTTCGTACAACTCGATATAGCGGTCGGTGATAGATTGTACAATAGCGGGAGTCATTTCCGGAACCTGCTGACCTTCCTTGCCTTGGAAGTTATTGCTCATCAGCCACTCACGCACAAACTCCTTCGATAACTGACGTTGCGGTTCGCCGGCGGTAAAGCGCTCTTCATAGCCCTCAGCATAGAAATAACGGCTCGAATCCGGTGTGTGCACCTCATCCATCAGCATCACCTGCCCTTTATAGCGACCAAACTCATACTTGGTATCCACCAAGATGAGACCGTGTTGCCTAGCAATTTCCTGACCGCGAGCAAAAAGAGCGAACGCATATTGCTCCATCTGCCTGTATTCATTCTCGGGCACCAAACCGCGAGCAATAATTTCTTCGCGGGATATATCCTCGTCATGCGTACCGATTTCCGCTTTGGTGGTTGGAGTGATAATAGGCGTTGGGAACTGCTCATTCTCGCGCATTCCCTCCGGCAGTTTCACACCGCAGATCTCGCGTGCTCCGCCTTTATAAGCGCGCCACGCTGAGCCGCACAGATAGCCGCGGACAATCATCTCCACCGGATAACCCTCGCAACGATAGCCTACCGACACCATCGGGTCCGGCGTAGCGAGCAACCAGTTCGGCACGATATCACGAGTGGCGTTGAGGAACTTGGCAGCTATCTGGTTGAGGATTTGTCCCTTATACGGAATACCCTCCGGAAGAATGACATCAAAAGCCGAGATACGATCCGTAGCAACCATGCACAACAGATCATCACCGATGAAATACACATCGCGCACTTTGCCATGATAGACATTCGTCTGCCCAGGGAAAGAAAAGTTGGTTTTGGTTAAAGCATTCATATTATTGACGATTTACGATTTGACAATTTATTTGTATTCACTCCATTCTTGGATAGACAGTTCATCCAACGGCACATCGAGGAAGGCATTGATAAATGCCTCCGCCAGCCGTGCATTGGTGATAAGCGGTATATTCAGGTCCACCGCCGTACGGCGCATCTTGTAGTAACTATCGTGCACCGAGTCCGCGAGCGTGTCCACCGGAATACCAACGAACATCTCTATCTCTTTCTTGTGCATTAATTCGGACACAATAGGTTGCTTGAGTTTGCCGTTTTCGTCCACATGCTCGTTCTTATATACCCTGATATTAGGCACACCCAAACCATTTAGATAATCACTTGTGCCGCCGGTCGCGTAAATCGTGTAGCCGCGCTGCACGAGACGTTTGATAACATCCAGCAGGTGTGCGCGCTGCTTCGGACCACCGATGGCGAAGAGAATGTTCTTCTTCGGAATACGCATTCCCACCGACAACATCGCCTTGAGCAATGCGCAGTTGGCATCCTGACCAAGGCAACCCACCTCACCGGTAGACGCCATATCTACGCCCAAAACAGGATCGGCGTTCTGCAGACGGTTGAATGAGAATTGCGAAGCCTTCACACCCACATAATCGAAATCAAAGAGCGACTTATGCGGACGCTCAATAGGCAAACCCAGCATGATACGGGTAGCCAAATCGATCAGGTTAATCTTCAGCACCTTGCTCACAAACGGGAAAGAGCGTGAAGCGCGGAGGTTGCACTCGATTACCTTGATTTCGTTCTCGCGGGCGAGATACTGGATGTTAAACGGACCGGATATATTCAGTTCGCGGGCTATCTGGCCGGAGATACGCTTGATACGGCGCACTGTCTCGATATACAGTTTCTGCGCGGGGAACATGATTGTTGCATCGCCCGAATGAACACCCGCAAACTCCACATGTTCGGAAATGGCATACGCGATAATCTCACCATCGCGTGCTACGGCATCCATCTCCACCTCCTTGGTGTTGGTCATAAATTTGGAAATAACCACTGGGTGCTCTTTTGAAACATTGGCTGCCAGTTCGAGGAACTTATGCAACTGCTCCTCATTGGAGCACACATTCATAGCTGCGCCGGAGAGCACATAGGATGGACGCACCAGCACGGGATATCCTACGCGGTTGACGAATTTCTCTACATCCTCCATTGAACTTAATGCACTCCATTCCGGTTGATCCACGCCGATGCGGTCAAGCATAGCAGAGAACTTATCGCGGTCTTCGGCGTTGTCAATCGACTTGGCTGTAGTACCTAATATAGGCACCTGCTGCGCATCCAGCTTCATAGCCAGATTGTTGGGTATCTGGCCGCCGGTGGATACAATCACGCCATGCGGATTCTCCAACTCGATGATATCCATAACGCGCTCAAAGGTGAGTTCATCGAAATAGAGGCGGTCGCATATATCATAATCGGTAGAGACGGTCTCGGGGTTATAGTTAATCATCACCGATCGGAAGCCATTGTTGCGAATGGTATTAAGCGCCTGCACGCCGCACCAGTCGAACTCTACGGACGAACCGATACGATAAGCACCCGAGCCGAGCACGACGATAGATTTCTTATCGCCCGTATAGTGCACATCGTTCTTGACACCGCTGTAAGTCAAATATAGATAGTTGGTTTGTGCAGGGAATTCACCCGCCAGTGTGTCAATCTGTTTAACCACCGGCAGTACGCCCATCTGCTTGCGGTAGGCACGCATCTTGAGCACCGCTTTGTCCATGCTCATCGTCTTGCCAAGACCCACGGCACGCGCTATCTGGAAGTCCGAGAAACCAAGTTGTTTGGCGCGTAAAAGCAAATCACGACCTAGTTTCTCCATACCATCGATTTGCTTTAGTTCGGCATCAATATGGATGATATGCTCCAGGCGCTGCAGGAACCAGTTATCAATCTTCGTCAGATTGTGTATCCGCTCCACGCTGTAACCTTCGTACATTGCCTGCGCGATGGCGAAGATGCGCTTGTCGGTCGGTGCTTTCAGTGCGGCATCAAGGTCATCCACATGCAATTCCTTATTCTCGGTGAAGCCGTGCATACCTTGCCCGATCATGCGGAGACCTTTCTGAATGGCATCCTCGAAGGTACGACCAATAGCCATTACTTCACCCACTGACTTCATCGAGCTGCCCAATTCACGATTCACACCGCGGAACTTACCCAAGTCCCAGCGAGGTATCTTGCAAACCACATAATCGAGCGCCGGCTCAAAGAAAGCCGAGGTCGATTTGGTCACTGAGTTGGTCAATTCATACAGGCCGTAACCCAGTCCGAGTTTGGCAGCTACAAAAGCCAATGGATAACCCGTAGCCTTGGATGCCAGCGCAGAAGAGCGGCTCAGACGGGCATTCACCTCTATCACACGGTAATCTTCCGACTCCGGATCAAAAGCATACTGCACGTTGCATTCACCCACTATACCCAGATGGCGGATGATACGGATAGACAGGGCACGCAATTTATGATACTCGGAGTTGGTCAATGTCTGTGAGGGCGCTATCACGATGGATTCGCCGGTATGAATGCCCAGCGGGTCGAAATTCTCCATATTGCAGACCGTGATACAGTTGTCATAGCGGTCGCGCACCACTTCGTATTCAATCTCCTTCCAACCCTTCAGCGATTTCTCCACCAGCACTTGCGGCGAGAACGAGAAGGCTTTCTCCACCATCGTGTTCAGTTCTTGCTCGTTGTCGCAGAAACCAGAGCCGAGACCTCCTAAAGCATATGCCGCACGGATGATGACCGGATAACCCAATTCAGCCGCTGCGCGACGCGCATCTTCCATCGTCTCACAGGCCTCAGACTTGATTGTCTTGACATCAATCTGGTCCAACTGGCGGACAAACAGTTCCCGGTCTTCGGTGTTGATAATGGTCTCTACCGGTGTGCCCAGCACTTGCACATTGTATTTGTCCAGCACCCCCGAGCGATACAGCGCCACACCACAGTTAAGCGCAGTCTGACCGCCGAAAGAGAGCAGAATACCATCCGGACGCTCTTTCTCTATCAGACGCTCCACGAAATAGGGAGTTACCGGCAGGAAATATATATGGTCTGCCACGCCTTCCGATGTCTGCACTGTAGCGATATTCGGATTGATTAACACGGTCTCTACGCCTTCTTCACGCAATGCCTTGAGCGCTTGGGAACCCGAATAGTCGAACTCTCCGGCCTCGCCGATTTTGAGTGCTCCCGAGCCGAGAACTAATACCTTGTGTATATTTTCGATTTTCATATCTGAGTGTTAGCGTCTTTATTGGTTGAGCAGTTTGACAAAGTCATCGAATAAGAACTCTGTATCAACGGGGCCGGAGCAGGCCTCCGGGTGGAACTGCGCTGAGAACCAGGGTTCCGAAATATGGCGAATACCTTCATTTGAGCCGTCATTCATATTGATAAACAGCGGTTGCCACTCTTGGGGTAGCGTGGAGGCATCTACAGCGTATCCGTGGTTCTGAGATGTGATAAAGCAGCGGTTGGTGCCCGCCATTCTCACAGGCTGATTGTGGGAGCGGTGACCATATGGCAACTTATAAATCGTAGCACCTGCCGCTTTGCCCAATAATTGGTTCCCCATACAGATACCGGCAATCGGTTTGTGCTGCTTCATATAGGTCTTGATATGCTCTACCAGCACCTGGCATGTATCGGGATTGCCCGGTCCGTTGGAGAGGAATAAACCATCCGCCTCAATGCTGTTGAAGTCATAATCCCAGGGTACGCGGATGATCTCTACATCGCGCCTGATAAGACAGCGAATGATGTTGTGCTTCACACCGCAGTCCACCAGAATGACCTTCTTGGGCTTGCCTTCGTTGTAGCGGATAACTTCCTTACAAGATACCTGCTCCACGAAATTGACGTCTTCATACTGCGCGTCGAGTGCCGGAGCACATCCTTCTATCTCGATGGACCCCATCATCACGCCATTTTCGCGCAGCAGCATTGTCAGTGCGCGAGTGTCGATACCGGTGATACCGGGCACTTTCTCGCGTTTCAGCCAGTCTGCCAAGGTCTCACGACCATTCCAGTGGCTGAATTCGCCGCTGTATTCACTGCAAATGATAGCCCGTGCATAGATACGGTCGGACTCCAGATAGGTGGATAGTCCGTTCGGTTGAAACGATACTTCCGGCACGCCGTAGTTGCCTACCAACGGATATGTTAACGCCATTAACTGACCCGCATAACTCGGGTCGGTAAGCGACTCAGGATAACCCATCATAGCGGTATTGAAAACCACCTCCCCGCTAACAGGAACATCTGCGCCGAAGCTATAACCCTCAAAGGTAGTGCCGTCGCTGAGCCGTAAAATTGCTTTTTTCATTATCTCCATATAGTTGCCGCGCGGTCCGGGCCCACCGAAATAATCTTAATTGGTGTTGCCAATTCGCGTTCCAAGAAATTAACGTAGTTCATAAATGCCTGCGGCAGTTCTTCCTGCTTCGTGCAGTGTGTCAGGTCTGTCTGCCATCCAGGGAACTCCTCATACACGGGTTCCACGCCTTTGTCAATAGAGAAGGGGAAATCGCGCGTCAATTCGCCGTTCACGCGGTATGCCGTGCATGCCTTAATAACAGGGAAACTATCCAACACATCAGATTTCATCATAATGAGTTGTGTCACGCCGTTGAGCATGATTGTATAGCGCAAGGCGACAAGGTCAATCCAGCCGCACCGGCGTTCACGGCCTGTCACAGCGCCATATTCGTGACCGATGGCACGAATCTGCTTGCCTGTCTCATCAAATAGTTCCGTGGGGAAAGGTCCTGCGCCAACGCGTGTGCAGTAGGCTTTGAAAATACCATATACTTCTCCTATGCGGCTCGGGGCCAGCCCGAGACCGGTGCATGCGCCGGCGCATACCGTATTGCTGGAGGTTACGAAGGGATACGAACCGAAATCAATATCGAGCAACGAACCTTGTGCGCCTTCGCAGAGAATGGATTTGTTGTCCGCTAAACATTTATTGACGAAATGCTCGCTATCGATAAAACGGAACTGACGCAGATACTCAATGCTTTGCATCCATTCTTTCTCCAGCGCCTCCAGTCCGTCCAGCGAGACCGGACTTCCGCCTTTGGCTATGGCGGATGCGTTGAGCGCGTTAATCATATCAATATGACGGTCGCGTGCTTGTGCATATTTCTCGGCAAAGCCATCGAGGATATCACCCACGCGCAGGCCATTGCGACTGACTTTATCGGTATATGTGGGACCGATACCCTTGCCTGTTGTGCCGATTTTGGCTTTGCCTTTGGCGGCTTCATTGGCTTGGTCCAATAGGCGGTGTGTAGGCAGAATAAGGTGTCCTTTCTTGGAAATCAGCAATCGCTCTTGCAACTTGTGCCCCGATTGCGCCAATTCCTCTGCCTCTTTGCGGAACAGAATAGGATCCAGCACAACGCCATTGCCTATCAGGTTCAACTTATCACCTTGGAAGATTCCTGAAGGTATGCTGCGAAGCACGTATTTCTGTCCATCGAACTCAAGGGTATGACCTGCGTTCGGACCGCCTTGAAAACGAGCCACTACATCGTATTTAGGGGTAAGGAAATCAACCATCTTGCCTTTGCCCTCGTCACCCCATTGGAGGCCTAAAAGAATATCTGCTTTTGTCATATTCCTAATTGATTAAAGATATAATCGACATTTTTCATATAGTACTCCAGTGTGAAGCAGTTGTCTATCTCTTGCTCGGATAGGTAGTGCATCACTTCTGCTGTCTGCTTGAGCAGGTCTTGCATTTGACCGCCTTCCATCAGCGTACGCATCGCTACAGGTTGCACCAAATCGTATGCCTGCTCGCGTACCAGTCCTTTCTCAATGAGTGCGTTCATCACTCGCTGCGCGAATATAGCGCCGTGCGTCAGACCGATATTATGCAGCATCTGCTCCGGATAAACCACCAGATTGTCAAGGATACCCATCAGTCGAGCCAGCATGTAATCCAGCAGCATCGTGGCATCGGGCAGTACGATACGCTCTGTGGAAGAATGCGAGATATCGCGTTCATGCCACAGGGCAATATTCTCCGAAGCGGTACACATATATCCTCGCATCACTCGCGCACAACCGCAGATATTCTCCGAAGAGATAGGATTGCGCTTGTGGGGCATGGCGGACGAACCTTTCTGTCCTTTACGGAAAGCCTCTTCCACTTCTCTGACTTCCTGACGTTGCATATTACGAATCTCCAGCGCAATCTGCTCCAACGAACCGGCAATCACCGCCAGCGTGGACAAATAGAAAGCATGTCTGTCACGTCCCAATACCTGAGTCGCTATCTTGGCAGACTCAATACCGAGGTGCTCGCATACATACTGCTGAATGAATGGAGGGATATTGGCGTAATTACCAACCGCACCCGATAGTTTGCCGGCTTCCACGCCTCTGGAGGCCATCTCAAAACGCTCTATATTACGCTGCAGCGTGGCGTACCACAATGCCCATTTGAGGCCAAACGACGTAACATCGGCATGCATGCCATGCGTACGCCCGATGACCGGCGTGTATTTGAATTCATTTGCGCGTTTTCTCAGTACCGCCATGAACTGCTGCAGGTCGTCACGCAGAATAGTATTCGCCTGTTTTAGCAGATAACCGTTGGCGGTATCCACCACGTCCGTAGAGGTAAGACCATAATGCACCCATTTGCGTTCCTCACCCAGCGATTCACTTACCGTGCGGGTAAAGGCCACTACGTCATGGCGGGTGATTTCCTCGATCTCATGAATACGGTCCACGTCGAAAGTAGCCTTTTCTCGCAGTTTGGCGACATCTTCTTTAGGCACCACGCCCAATTCTGACCACGCTTCTGCAGCCAGAATCTCAACCTCCAGATAGGCTTGAAATTTGTTTTGCTCTGTCCAGATATTGCGCATTGCTGCGCGTGAATAGCGATCTATCATGATTATTTAATGGTATACGAAATGCATTTGTATGCTTGTTCCACTTTCTCCAGCGCTTTCTCTACCGATTCGTCAGTAGCCAGCACTACGCCGTAGCGGCGATGACCGTGTACTTCGGGTTTGCCAAAGATGCGCAGTTGTACACCCGGTATAGCCAAGGCTTTATCAAGACCTTCGAAGACCACCTCTTTGCCGTCTCCTTCGATAACAATCGCTTTGCTGGCGGACGGTTGGAAGAAACGGACCTCTGGAATAGGCAGACCTAATACGGCGCGTGCATGTAACGCGAACTCGCTCAGGTCTTGACTAATCATTGTTACCATGCCCGTGTCATGCGGACGAGGGCTGACTTCGGAGAAAATAACTTTGTTGCCTTGCACGAACATCTCCACGCCGAAGATGCCATAGCCTCCCAGCGCGTCTGTCACCATCTTGGCGATTTTCTGCGCGTCACGCAAAGCGTCAGATGTCATTGCCTGAGGTTGCCATGACTCGCGATAATCGCCCTCCACCTGGTGGTGACCGATAGGTTGCAGGAAGGTCGTTCCGCCGGCATGACGAACAGTCAGCAGAGTTATCTCATAGTCAAAATGAATAAATCCTTCCACAATCACGCGACCTGCGCCGGCACGTCCGCCCTCCTGAGACACAGCCCATGCGGTCTCAATCTCTGCCTCGTTATGGATGGTGGATTGACCGTGACCCGAAGAAGACATAATCGGTTTTACCACGCAAGGGATACCTATTTCCTTTACCGCTGCGATGAACTCATCGTGGTTGTCGGCAAATTTATACGGAGCCGTTGGCAGATGTAACTCCTCGGAGGCCAGGCGACGAATGGCTTCGCGGTTCATGGTGAGGAAAGCTGCATTTGCGGTCGGAATCACGCGATAGCCTTCCTTCTCCAGTTCCACCAATGTAGGTGTCGCAATCGCTTCCACCTCGGGGATAATAAGAGAGGGATGCTCTTTTTCGATGATTTCACGCAGACGCTGACCGTCCAGCATGTTGAATACATACGAGCGATGAGCAACCTGCATGGCAGGCGCATTCGCATAGCGGTCACAGGCAATTACCTCTACGCCGTAGCGCTGGAGTTCGATGGTGACTTCTTTGCCTAACTCACCGCTACCCAGTAGCAGCGCGCGAGTGGCAACTTGAGTGAGAGGAGTTCCGAAATTCATATTAGTGCAATTTATTTGTTTATACGTTTTTGAAAGCATTGTATTGTATTATGCATGAGCATGGTGATGGTCATCGGTCCTACGCCGCCCGGTACAGGTGTGATAGCACCAGCGACAGGCGCTACGGAGTCAAAATCTACATCTCCGACCAATTTGCCGTCAGCGGTGCGGTTGATACCTACATCAATCACGGTGGCACCCGGTTTGACCATTTTGCCGTTTATCATCTGCGGACGACCTACCGCTACCACTAAGATATCTGCTTCGCGGCATATAGCGCCAAGGTCGGTTGTGCGACTATGAGCGACAGTGACGGTACAATTCTTGTCCAGCAGCAGTTTGGCAATCGGTTTGCCTACGATATTACTACGGCCTACTACCACTGCATGACGTCCTTCCAACGGCGTATGACTGTGCTCCAGTAGCGCCATGATACCCATCGGGGTACAAGGAACAATCGTTGGTTGGTTCAGCCATAGTTTGGCAACGTTGCTCGGGTGGAAGCCATCTACATCCTTATCCGGATCGATGGCTTCTATAACAGCCTGCTCATCAATATGTTTAGGCAACGGCAATTGTACCAGTATGCCGTCCACGGTCGGGTTGGCATTGCGTTCGCGGATGATACGGAGCAATTCTTCCTGTTTCGTGCTCTCGGGGAGTCGAATCAGTTCACCGTCAAAACCGCAATATTCGGTCGCTTTGATCTTGTTCTGTACATACGCCATGCTGGCGGGATTCTCACCTACGATAATCACGTCCAGACAGGGTTTGCGGCCGTATTGTTTTACCAATGCAACCACTTGCTCACGCATCTCTTCTTTCAGTTGCTGTGCTAATTGTTTTCCATCTATTATCATAAAGCCCAATGTGCTATGTCTTTTCTATAAAACAAGTTCGTACAATGTATTTTCTCTATTTCTGCGTACACTTTCTTCTGCGCTTGGCGTACATCGTCGCCGTGAGCGATACACATCAGTACCCGTCCGCCATTCGTGAGCAGTTTGCCGTCTTGGTATTTGGTACCCATGTGGAGTATCAGTCCGTCGAACGAGTCTGTACCTGTTATCTCTGCGCCTTTGGTATAGCCACCCGGATATCCCTTCGAGGCAAGCACCACTCCCACGGTGGCTTGCTGATGCCATGCTATATTGTCTAGGATTACACCGGTGGCGATAGCATGGAATACCGTAAATGCATCGGTTTTGAGCAGCGGCAGCACCACTTCTGTCTCCGGGTCGCCGAAGCGGGCGTTGAATTCTATCACTTTGATGCCATCGGCAGTCTTCATCAGTCCGCCGTAGAGCACTCCGGTTAACGGTTTGCCTTCTTTAACCATGGCGTCCGCCACGGCTTGGAGTATATGCTCCTTTGCCCATTGTTCCTCTTCTGCGCTGATGAAGGGCAGCGGAGTATAGGCACCCATTCCGCCGGTATTGGGACCTTTGTCGCCGTCATAGGCGCGCTTGTGGTCCTGACTCAAGGGCATCGGATAGACGCGATTGTGGTCCACAAAGGCCATGAAGGAGAACTCCGGACCTTCCAGATAGTCCTCGATGACCACTTTTCCTTTGCCGAACGCTTCACCCACCAGCATGTCGCTCAACGCCTGTTGTGCTTCTTGCTCGTTCTGGGCTATCACTACGCCCTTGCCGGCCGCCAGGCCATCGTATTTGAGATTTGAGCACGGTAGGATACGTATTGCGCGAACGCACATATCCGATAGCTTCATCATAATCGGCAAAGCTACGGTATGCCGCTGTCGGCACATGATATTTGGCCATGAGTTGTTTGGCGAACTCCTTACTGGACTCAATCTGTGTGGCAGCCTTCGAATGGCCGAATACCGGTATATCCGCTGCGCGGAAAGCATCAGCCACGCCGGCCGCCAAACTGGCTTCCGGTCCGACTACGCATAAATCGATTTGCCGGTCGCGGGCAAAAGCGAGGAGTTGCTCTACGTCCGTATCGGTAATAGCCACACACTCAGACAATTGTGCGATACCTGCATTGCCCGGAGCACAATAGATTTTCTCCACCTGTGCGCTACGGCTCAACTGATATACTATCGCGTGCTCGCGACCGCCGGAACCTATGACGAGAACTTTTTTCATTAGTGCTTGAAATGGCGCATACCCGTGAAGAGCATGGCAATATGGTGGTTATTGGCGGCATCGA
>ONGK01000021.1 GCA_900317345.1 uncultured Bacteroidales bacterium
CCATTAAAGGTCTGTTTATGATGAATATTGAGCGCTATCTTCGTACGCGCATATAAATCATTCACTTCTTGTGGCGGAATATTATAATTGAGGAATGTATTTCGGTGTTTACGGAAAAGCCATGTTATTGGATTCTTAAAATAAGGCTTGTATTCACCATAAATGCGTATATTCAACTGCGGATAGTGCTCTACAAGCCGTTCCAACATCTGTATGCGTTTCTGACTTGTGTAAATTGTACCGACAAATAAAATATCGATATCTTTTTCTGCCTTTTGTGGATAATAGACCGTGGTGTCACATGCCAAAGGAAGGAAATATGCCTTCTTGCCTTGCTTCGCAAAATATTCAACATCCGTTTCCTCAAAACAACATACCACATCTGCATGATCTATATGCTTCTCGCACATCGCTCTATCCGGTCGCAGTACACTATCATACATCCAAAGAATCACTTTTGCTCCCTTCAGGCGAAAATAATCCAATGTTTCGTCCTTTAGAATCGTGCCATTATAGCTAAAGACGATATCCGGCTTGTAGTCATCAAATACATGCTCAATATATACCTTATATTTCTTCCGACTTTGCTCGCGCAAGCGCTCACGGTTGAGCGAGAACTTATGCCGCCAGCGGAGCCACCCCTTAAATGGATGTATAGGTTCATCGTAGTTCTCAATTCGCACCTGATAGCCAAGTTGCTCAAACGCACGACCTACACTTCGCTCGTAGTCGAAAAATGGAGATGATATTATTAATACTTTAGGCATGTTGCATGATTTGTTTGATTTTTGTATTATCCCCATATGTACATGGCGAATCGTAGGGCCTATCAGGAAAGGCGCCATAATTGAGTTGGATGTCCAAGTTATGAGCATTAATAAATTCAGACACTGCTTCTCCCAATGATTTGGGTTCTCCTGTACAACAATTAATGATGCCATCCACCTCTTGTTGAAGAATAACGGCCACAATCTGCTCCACCAACTTATCTACATGCATAAAATCATACTGGTTCTTGCCGGATGTGAATGGAAATGTCTTATCTCCACGCTCTGCAGCCTCCAGCAGTTTGGTAAAGATAGAATGGTTACGCAAATCATCACCATAGATATAATATCCACGCAGCCATTGTAGTTGACAATCATTTTGTTTACAATACAACATGAGACTCTGCCGCAAAGCATTCTTTGCGATAGCATATAATGATTGCGGATTACAAGGTGTGTTCTCATCAATCTTGCCCACATGATAGCCCACCTCATGCATCGTGCCCATAACAGCCAATTGCTTCAAGCCATGACTAATCAAGTTTGTTAAAAAAGCATAGTGCAAACTTAGATCATACATCTGTTTGGGAGAATTGTGTACAAATCCATCACGCCATGCGAAATGTATGCACACATCCGGCTTTCCTAACAAACTATAGGCATCATCCGTTTCCAAGCAATCAAACACATTATATTTGATTACTTGTGCCTGTGGGTTGATATGGTTGGTGTTTATATCACATGCAACAACCTCATGTCCTTTGCTGATCAACAAATCCACGACATGGCTGCCGATATAGCCATTTGCTCCGGTTACTAAAATCTTCATATCTTGATTATTTATCTTCTACTTTTTCCCATTGCTGGGTTTCAAAATTATATCTCTTTATCACTCGTGCAGGCGCACCAACCGCTACGCTATAATCCGGTATATCGTGTGTTACCACAGAATTTGCTCCTATTGTGCAATGTTTGCCGATGGATGCTCCTATAATACAAACGTTCTCCCCTATCCACGAACCTTCACCGATTCGAATCTTTTTAAGTTGTTTGATCGGCTGCTCGATAATAGGCTTGGAAACATCCTCATATGTATGCAAATTATCAGATATATACACCTTGTCGGCCGTTAGAACAGAATCCTCAAAGATAATCTCACTCGTTGCATAGATATGATTGAAATTCCCGATTGAGCAATTGTTACTAATTATCAATTGAGGCTTGTCATTGTTCGTCAGCGGCATAGCCGCCAGCCAGGAATATCCACCTACTACCACATGATTACCTACAAATATATTCTTCTTTCCGTCTATTTGCAGCGGACATAAGATCAACGACTTCTTTCCAAAATGACGAAAAGAGATCGGATAATCAATCAATTGATGTAGTTTTGCTACTATTTTATTCCATTTATTCATTGATGTATTGATTGTATTTATTTAGTCCGTACCCTAAAACATTCTTTAGCAACGACTCGGCTTCTTGAGATAAAATCTCTTTCGGCATTGTGGAGGCATTTCCTATCTTCTCCAGTAATTGTTCTCCGTTTACGAATCGATCATCCAAACCTTCAAAATCTATATTTTCATCCTTCGCCCATCTAAACGGTTTCAATCCGGCTATAAAACATTCATAATAGGATGATGTATTATGGGTGATTGCAAAGTCATATTCGTTTGACGCAAAAAGGGATTGAATCGTTTGCGTCTTATCAATCAAACTAATATGCGTTACTTTTTTCCACACTTCATCAGTTTGAATATTGGATAAAGGATGCGGTTTGAGCGCGAATGATATATTTGACCGCTTTGCTATATCTTCTACAACAAGAAGAAGTTCTCTCAAATCCTTATCATATAAACCGATTCCGCCTAATATAATACATGACGTATACATATTCTTTAACGAAATAGGATGATACGGATATTTTGGGTTTCCTACTATGTATATCTTCTTTGCGTCAACATTAAAGTCGCGTATTAAATCCTGGCGCTGCGTGTCACCAAAAGTAAGAACATAATCCGATAATACATTTTCCCCCATTACTACATCATTCGTAATCTGATGCCGATATCTACCAAATACACCATGAAAAGTAAAATAGGTTCGTACGCTCTTCGATTTCAACCACAGTGTGAGTAATGCTTCATGATAGATGGGAGCGCAAAAAGGAATATAACTCTTCCCCGTTAATGATATATCCCGAAATGACTTCTCCAATTCATCTATAACGCAAGAATATCCAACCATCCTGGAAGCAAGAAAAATTCTATTTTTAAATGATAATGGCAGTTTCTTTACTCCTTTCCAAAAACGCAAAAATCTTGACACAATTTTATATGGGCAGTAATAATACTCCAATCTAACCCATGTACTTTGTTCGACGGACTCTGCAAGAGTTCTGGATAGTTGTTCATGATCTTTTCTCCCTTTTACACCAAATGTGAAGATATTCTTGCTCTGCAAAAACGCTCGTTTTAAGGGTTGAATTTTTATTCTCTGTAACAAAGCACATATCACATGATACCAACTTTTTTCTTTCTGCAGAACTATAGCATCGATTAAATCTATGGCACATGCTTCCACCAGATTAATTTGGTGGTAGCATATATTCAAGTTACGTTTTATGGTACAATAACATTGATAAGCCGAGTAATTATGCGCTAATTCAAAACTCACGATATACGTTGTGATATTTATTTTACCAATCTACCTATTATCTCTCTTACCGCGCCATTTCCGGCATTTTTATTGGCAACATAATTAGCGATGCTCTTTATTTCTTCTATTGCATCATTCGGACATGCAACAAATCCGCCTGCTTCTTTAATGGGCTTCATACACTGCAAATCTAACAAATCATCCCCTACATAGGCGACATTCGCTAAGGTATATTCCTTCTTATCCAATTCGGAATACTTTTTCAGTACTTGCATCAAGGTCTCCAATTTATTCATTTTCCCTTGATGCAACTCTGTCACACCCATCTCTTGACATCTATTCTCAACTATACGGCTCTTTCTAGCTGTAATCACTACAGGAATAATACCTACTTCCGGCAATAAGCATTTTACACCATAACCGTCTTTTATATCAAAAGCCTTGAACAACTCACCGTCCTGCCCCATATATATCTTCCCGTCGGTCAGCGTGCCATCAACATCCATTACAAGAAATCGTATCATATTTCACCCTCCAATAATTGAGTTACTTTTGCCAATAAGTCTTCTGATAATGCAGGCGCAATTTTGCCTGTTTCCCATTTGATTTTAGGAATCAGCAAAGTATCTTCCGGCATCAAAATATTAATCAAGCAAGCTTCATTATCCTTCAGCCATTCTGCATACTTATCCAACAGTTTGTAAGATTCGAGTGTAACAGCTTTTATGCCATAAGCATTCGCTAGCTTCTCAAAATCCGGTACACTATAACCGCTGGAACACGTTGTTTGTGCATAGCGATGACCGTAAGAACCGGTTTGTATCTCTGTGATCTTACCTAATGCTCTATTGTTGAGAACGATTATCTTAATCGGTAATTTCTCGCGCACTACGGTCTCTAACTCTTGAATATTCATCTGCAAACCGCCATCACCAGTAAGGCAATAAACGATACCATTATCGGCATAAATAGAAGCGCCTATTGCATATGGCAAGCCGCAGCCCATAGATCCATAGCCGCCTCCAATTAAGATGCGTCCGTCCTCTCCTTGTAAATGAAGAGATTGCGCTGCCCAGCATTGGTTTTGCCCCACATCCACAGCCACTACAGGATTCGGAATAAGCAATGACGATATTTTCTCAATCACTTCATTACCCAACACATTATCATAAGTACTTAGGAGTTTCTTTGCCTCATGACAATGTTTATTCCAAACCGAATATTGCGGAATATCCTCCGATAAGAGTTGACGCATAAACTCCGCTGCGTCCATCAGATAATCCTCTTCATCGTCCTTGATGACACGGCTCATCTCATTCGCATCTACATCTACACGGATTAAATGAGCTTTGGGAGCAAAACGCTCACGTAGATGACCTATTTGTCGAAGCCCTAAACGAGCACCCACAGAGATGGCCAAATCGCACTCGTCCAAAATCATGTTCGCCACACGATTTCCATAAGTGCCTATAAACCCAATGCGAATATCATCTTGCGCCAAATCCACTGCGTTCATGGTAGTGAGCACAGGAATCTGTGTTTTCTTCGCAAACTGATATACTAACTCTGCTGCTCCAGCTGAACGGGCTCCATTACCGACTAACAATATCGGCTTTTTGTATGTTGAACGGAAAATCAATTAAAACTCCTCCTTTCCTACCTATTGTTGCTAATTTATATGCTCTGGACACAATCTCAGGGAATTCTTCCGCACTATTCGGTGTGACGGAGAATTTCGTTATATGACGTGTCATAGATACTATATCCATTTCCTGAAAACCATTTTGCCGCACACCGGAAAAGCCTTTCATTTCGTTGGTGGGCACATTACCACAGATACCCATTACAGGCACGCCGTCAAACCAAGCATCAGCCAATCCGCCTAAAGCATTTACTGCTCCGGGCCCGGATGTCGTGAAATAGACACCTAACTTGCCGCTGGTACGTGCATACCCATTTGCAGCGAAAGAACATCCTTGCTCATTGTAGCAAACATGCACTTTTATTTCGTTCTGGCGCGCGTGAAGGGCATCCATGAACGGCACTATATATCCGCCGGCGTAGCCAAAGACATCCGTTACGCCGTTTTTGATTAAATAATCCACTAAATATTCTGCACAATTCATGGGCAATTATTTTTGTTTTTTATATGCTTCTAACTTCTCTTCTAAATGAGAAAAATCCGTTTTGGAATAACCGGCTCCATACCTCGTGCGTTGTTGCGGAGTCAGCATTTCTATCACATTATAGATATCCGTAATGGTACTATCCGATGTTTTCTTCAAATGGTTTACATTATCCACATGCGAATGTTTGGTGCCGCATATAAACATCGGTAGATCATATCCCCAATGGATTGTTTTCGTTACCGGAACGATGTATTTATCTATTGTCTCTAACAACACAGGTATATTGTAATGTGTGCCGCAATGCTTATTCAGATAATCCGCCAACAATTCTGTCTTGGCGTTACCGGCTCCGCGTCCCATACCAAAGAGAGAACCATCTATACAGATTTCGCGACCTGTTTCTTCGGATAATTCGACCATCCGCTCTGCTAATGCACAAGAAAGACCTAAATTATCATGCGAGTGTAAACCGATCATAATATCTTTATCCAAGAGTTCGTCAAATTGACGGAAGATGGTTACCAAATCAGTCATATACATAGCTCCAAATGTATCCACAATGGAGAAAACTGCCGGCTTTACCTTGTTCACTTTTTCTATTAAAGCAGCTCGTTCTTCCGCGGTATAGCTGATACTATCCATCGGGTTAAATTGAACCGTATAGCCTTTATCCATCGCCGCTTTGCAGAAACGCAGAGAATCCTCTATCTCATGTTTAGCAAAAGAAATGCGAAGCCATTTGAAAGACTTTCCATCACACACATCCAACTCCTCCGGTGTATAACGGCTATTATCGCAAAAACCAAGATACGTCGTTTGCTTCGGATCAAAAGGCAGGTACTTAATTACATCCTTTGAGTTGTGATAGACAATCGTCTCTCCATTCACTTTACTCTGCAAAAATCCTGTTTCCAAATAATCGATACCAGCATCCACTAATCCCTGAATTATTCCTTTTACAAATTCAGGATCAGAGTTCTTGTCGAAAAGATAACCGCCATCTCTGATGGTGCAATCCACTATATGTACTTTGGCATTCATATATTTTATTGGTTTTCTTTCATTTGTTTATACAAAGCCTGCGCTACTGACATATCGTATTCAGTATCTATGTCGATGCTTTCTTCCGGCGACACTTCCACTAAACAAGGCTTAACACCTATACGCCGTTGGTATGTCTCAAACACCTCACGCGGGAACACAAACGCGCCCGAAGTCTCCATATAAATAGGATCCAAATCCTGCGTCCTGGGGAAATGGCTTGGATCAAAGTTCATAGGCTTGCCATTACTCCAAAGGAACGTTTGAATCTTCTCTACCGTAAAAGCCGAATCATATTCTTCGCCATCCACCACACTCGCTATACATCGATCAATACTTTCTGGCGTCGTGAACGGAGCGGTTGCATGAGAAACAACATAATAATCAGCATCCACCTCTTTCATAAATTCACGGATGATGTCATTGCAGTTACACGTATTTCCGTCCAGATATTCAGGACGTTTAAGGAACTTTACTCCTTCAATCAGATAATCTTTGATTCGCTCACTACTGCAATATACATAGACTTCATCTACTCTTTTGCTTTTAACAAGAGCTTCTAAAATAAACTGAACTAACGGTTTGCCATCATAAAAAGGACGAAGGTTCTTTTCTTTCACCCTCTCGCTATTCAGTTTTATGGGAACCATTGCTACTATTTTCATATCTCTTATATTTTTCTCTTCTAAAAATTTGTTTTGTCGTGATCTATTTCAATGAGGCTTCATGGAGGCTTGTTCTTATGGTGTTCTCAGGACTAAAGTCTAGGATTACCTCGATATTACTCCGATATTACCTCGATATTACCTTGATATTAGTCACTATCTATAGTTGTGAGTGAAAAGACATAATAATTAAGCCAAGAATGACAACAATCATTCCGACGATCTTGTAAACGGACATGCTTTCGTCAAATAACCAATATGCACATATGGTTAAGACAACATATCCAATGCTGTTGAACACATAAGCGTAGCTTACTTCTACACGACTTAGCACAACTATCCACAACAAAATACTCCCTAAAAAGCATAACATCGCTCCCCACAGCCAAAGGTTTGTAATCATCGAGCCTACGTGCGAAAGCATATTCTGCAATCCCACTTCACCCTCAACTAACATTCCTTTACGTATCAGCAATTGGGCTGCACAGTTGAGTAATACGCTCAATAATATCAATATTGTATTCATTGTTTAAATGATTTATAATGTTTTTCGTTCGCAAAGTCTAACAACTCCTTATCTCCTCGGCTATCACCATAAGCAATAACATAACTATCTTTAATGCCATTTTCTTGTAACCATTGTTTTAACCTCTCCACCTTCTCCCGTCCGTAGCAGTTCTTTGTAGAGAACTTACCTGTTAGTCTACCATTCTTCACTTCCGCCTGTGTTCCCAATAGACCATCTGCTTGTAAGGCAGAAGCAAATGGAAGTATCCAATTCTCTATGCTTGCAGACACAACAACAACCTTGTCTCCTTTCTGATTATGCTCCTTTATCGCTTGTACCGCATCGGCATACAATAGGTTATCCGCCTGCGCCTCATAGAATTGCTGTCCCAATTTATTGAACTGCTCGATACTCATTCCTCTAAAAAACCAACCGAACACCCGTTCCTTTGTTTTGCCATTATCACACAACCGTAGTTTCATTAACAATAGCCATGGCAGATGAGCAAACATGCCCCAATAGAGCCCCAAGCTGCCTTTCACAAAACGGATAAATGCTATCAGCGTATCCTTGCGCGTTATTGTTCCGTCAAAATCAAAAACCGCTATTCGTTTCATACATACAAGATGATAGCAAAGGCAATCAGCCAACCGGCAATGCACAATTGAATAAAACGATCTTTCAGCAATATCTTAGTTGGACTACCACTCTTTATATCCACAATCGTAATCTGCAGATAGCGGATAATTCCTGCCAAAACAAAGATAGATGTCAGATACAAGTACTCGCTACCAACGCGCTCTATTACACTATCCGAAATCGTGTACATGATATAGCAAACCATCGTCAAAGTCGCTACAATCGTCAACGCTTGATTCATGAATGCCGTATTGTATCTTTCTATGCCTTTTCGTCTAGTATTACCGGTTGCCTCCCATTCCACCACATCATCTCTACGTTTCGCAAAAGCCAGGAATAACGCCAATAAAAAGGTCATCAGCACAATCCACGTCGAAATATAGATATGTGCATTAACACCTCCGGCATACACTCGCAGCACAAAACCGATGGCAATAATAAACACATCCAAAATCGGAATATACTTCAGTTTTGTGGAATAAGCAAGGTTCATCACCACATAGGATAATATGATTACCCAAAGATAAGTGCAATTATGTAGCACAAATATATCCATCAATATCACTCCCGCAGATATCACCCAACACAACATATTAATCATATACCCTTGTGCCACAGAGATAGCACCCGATGCAATAGGACGCGTGCATTTCTTCGGATGTAACCGATCGGCTTCTACATCATATATATCATTGAAACAATAGACACCACTTGCCGCGAAACAAAAAGCAACGAATGCCACAACCGAAGGCCATATGTATTCAGCATCCATTATGTGGCGGTCAAAGAACAAAGGCAGAAAGACGAACAAATTTTTCAACCATTGTTGCGGACGCATGAGACGAATAATATCCTTTATCATTTTTTTAATAGATATACAAAAGGTCCACCAATAAATTTATCTCGTTCATATTGATCTTCCGGCAAAAGTGGAGCTATCGGCTCTTTGCCGTTCATTTTGCCATGATACAGTTTGTTGCAAAAACCCCAGTTCATAGTATAAAATGATTCTCCGCCTTTACCTTCAAGCATCCTGAGTGTTTGCATAGTAACTTTCTGCTCTATATAATTTGTAGCCACTGTTATCACAGCACACAAAGAAATATTAAGTACCAGAAGACACGACAAAATATATTTCATAACTCGTGAAGCCAAAGTCTGTTTCTCACATGTTTCTAAGTATAATAAACCCAAGAACGGAAGTAAATAGATAAATGGTACGTATCTAAAATTAGACCCGAGCGGTAATATAAACAGTGTAGCTATGAGAGCGATAGCAGCTATACAAAACTGCTTATAGTATTTACCTTTACGGAATAATACAAATATAGCAAACGTCGCCAAAAGAATCTCGATAAAGAATAATCCTCCACCCCCTACATTCGTACAGCAGTAACCGGAACGATAAATATTGGTTTTAGATATCCGATATAGAGGTACATATGCTGTAGATTTCATATTATTGCTCGGCCGCTGAAAATAACTTAGAACTACTTGCTTGTATCTTGGGGCATTATGCATATAAGGAGGTTGCGAATTGCGAGCGGGCGAATCTCCGGCAAGGATATTCTTTTCAAATAACGGATAGAATGGATTGGCATGATCCATTGTATTCGTGACGAACGGATTATAGGATAGTACTACTACCGATATAATAGCCGTAGAAGCACTAACAAGCGCCAAGCGCAGTGCATTATTATAATTCTTCCGTACAAACATTACAATCAAGCCGCAGAAAACAACGTAACCGGCCCAAAAGAGCATATTGAATTTTACGGATGCCGCTATCATAATACAACATACTAACATCCAATATCCCACCTTCACATGTCCCTTTGTTTCCGCTATATCATATACACCAAGCAATGCCAACACAAATGTGAAATAACCGATATAATCAATATAATAGGATGTTATTTGACCCACAACTACCATAGAAAATGCAATACCTAGACTATATAGCAGGCTCTTACTTGTTGAGAATTGTACCACAAAACGCTCCTTGAAGAAATCGTATAATATAAGAAAGAGCGCTATTGGAATCAGTAAATTTACAGTCTTCCCTGATTCAATATTTCCTGTTACCGCTAAAAAGGCAGACGCTATCGTCTCGGCTCCCTTACAATAATGATCTATCCATATATTCATCTTCCACCCATCACTAATTAGTGCATTATGGTGTTCATATATCGGATTCCATCCATTGGCTAAAGCATAAATGATGGGCTGATGATATGCGTTGCCATCATAACTCACATCATAAACAAACGTCTCTATCAGCGTGGATAGAAGAATTATACCTATACTTAAAGCTAAAGCTATGATTTGCTCCATTCTACTCGTCTTTATTATCGCAAACACAACCAATGCTATAATAAGAGCAAACGGTAAAACAATAGGTGTAACATGCCAGCCGACAAACCACACTATCGATGAAACAATCAATATACATACTAGAAAAGTAGTTATATACATTCCCGCTATGAGTCCTATTCTGCTTTTCATATATTTACCTTATATATATCGCCTTTTATATAATCTTGTTTTTTCGTTGCGGTAATCTTACGGTGACGTCAGCCTTATGTTATGCTTATCTTATGCTTATCTTATGCTTATGTTATGCTTTTGGGTCGGAAATGGAGCGACATTGATTCATCAATTGTTCGACTTTGCCGGCACGGTCGGATTTGGCTTCGCGCAGGAAACGGGTCAGCAGGTATTGGTACAAACTCGGTTGGCCGTTGGGTTTGGCTTTCTGCGCCTCGAAATCCGGCATAAAAGGCGCTGCTAACTCTGCGTTTTTGGCAATCTGAGACGCTAATTTCGACAATTGACCGAAACCTACATGGAGGCCTTTCTCCTTAGCGGTGAACTTCTCTCGGGGATTGACCAACTGCACGGCAAACTGCTTGCCATTCCGTGTGCGATAATAGATATCCTGCTGTTTAGCCAGCCTTCCGTGAATACTTTCAAACGCGTCGTTTAATTCAACATCTGCCATAGTTCTTAATGATAAAATCTCGTACCGGGGAGGCAAGAGAAGGAATCGATGATGCCGACGACTTTGGCGTTGGCGTTGGTTGTTGGCTCGTCAAGCACAATGAGTGTGTGGATCGAGTGATGGTTCATCTTCTCGCCCGCTTCCACTATCTTGGCGTTCTTGCTAATTGTCTTCGGGTTTTGGGACATGATAGCGGACACCGGTGTTGTAAAGAAATCCTGTCCGAGTCGCTGCATGGCCCTACGAATATCGCCGTCGGTGATGATGCCGACTAAATTGGCTGTTGGCTGTTGCAGGTCTGACCTAGCTGTTGACTGTTTTTCTACTACTATTCCTATACCCAATGTACCTTTGGTGACAATCTCGATGGCTTCGGACATCGGCATATCCGGCGTGAGGAAGGGCAGGTTCTCTGTGAACATGACATCCTCCACTTTCGCCAACAATTTGCGTCCCAAATCTCCGCCGGGATGCAGTTGCGCGAAGTCCGTCGGTTGGAAATGCTTCGCTTCTACGAGTGCGCAAGCCAAAGCATCACCGAGTGCGAGTGTAGCCGTTGTAGAAGCCGTCGGAACCAGATTCAGCGGGTCTGCTTCGTGTTCTACAGCTATGTTCAGATGGATGTCCGCACAACGCGCCAAAAGCGATTCTTCACTCGATGACATCGCTATGATACGTATCTTTTTAGCCTGCACTAACGGCAGAAAACGCAACAGTTCTTCGGTCGCGCCGGAATAGGAAATCGCCAGCACGAGGTCATCCGAAGACAACATTCCCAAGTCGCCATGGTATGCGTCCAGCGGGTTCAGGAAGAATGCCGGTGTCCCCGTTGAAGCCAGCGTGGCGGCAATCTTCGAACCGATATGTCCAGACTTGCCAACGCCTGTGACGACAATCTTTCCTTTGCAATCACGGATGGCCTCCACCGCCCGCAAGAAACTGTCATCCAGCCGCGGGATTAGCGCCTCGATAGCCGCCGCCTCGCATTGCAGGCACTCTGTGGCACGTTGAATAATGGATGGTTCTATCATATTATTTCAAATCTTCACTATAGGTTATTTTGCGGTTTGCTTCTTCGCCTTGTACAATATATATTTTGGTAGCTGGAGCATATTTGCGTACGATGCCGGCGTCGTCCGTTGCGAGAACTGTTTCCGACTCGATGGCTCTGGCGTAGGCTTGGAAGACCGTATCAAAATGGAACGCTTGAGGCGTCTGTGCACGCATGTATCCGCTTCGCGCAGGGATTTCTTTCACTTGCGAATCGGCCACGCGGTATAGCGTGTCCGTCACAGGAATAGCAACCGTCACGGCGTCATGCTGCTCCAGCGCTGCGGCTATGTCAGACAGGATGCGCTGAGACACGAACGGGCGTGCGGCATCATGTAACCAAAGAGATATTTGCGAATCCTCTTCTGTATAAGCAAGAATGGCGTGCCAGGAGCTCTCCCAACGTTCGTTTCCGCCAGGAATGATTTTCGTCACTTTGCGCCAGTTGTTCTTCTCGCAGATATTCTTCGCCGCGTCCATCCATTCGGGGTGCATAACGATGGCTATCTCATCGATACAAGACGCTTGTTCGAACGCATCGACAGAATGCTCCAGCACAGAACGCCCGTCTTCGAGCGGCAACAGCTGTTTCGGCGTCTTTCCGCCTACTCTGCTTCCGATTCCTCCGGCTAATATGACGGCTATGTTATTCATTGGCGTTGGCATTGGCTATGATTTCGTCGCATAACTCCCGTACAGCTCCTTGTCCTCCGGGCGTTTTGGTCACATGTATATGGGGTATCGCTTTCACTTCGGGACGCGCATTGGGCGGGCAACATGGGTGGCCCACCGCGCGGAGGAGGTCCAGATCGTTGATATCATCGCCAAGGTAACATACTTCGTCCAGCGAGATTCCCAATTGGCCGCAAATCTCCTGCGCCGCTTGAAGTTTCGTCAGGCAGTTTGGATTCACTTTGGAACCAACGCCGAGATACAAACAGCGAAGTTTGAGTTTCTCTGCGCGAGCCTTCACAATTGGCGATTGCTCGGATGTGAGAATACCGCAAGGAATACCGGCCTGCTGCAGACAGACCATCCCCATTCCGTCATAGACGCAGAAGCGCTTCATCGCTTCGCCTTCGGCGGTGTAGTACATGCCTCCGTCCGTCATGCAACCGTCCACATCTGTAAGAAACAATTTTACCATACTTATCCAAATTACGTGGCAAAATTACAAAAAAAAAAGTGTTTGCACAACTTTTTTCTGCGAAATTAACAGAAAATGCTATTTTTCTTTGCATATATGCAAATTTTATTGTATCTTTGCACTCAAATTGTAAATTTGCATTATTGTGCGAATAGGTATAGCAGGTACATCTTGGCCTTATCGAGGCGGTTTGGCAGCGTTCAATGAACGGCTGGCAAGGCAGTTTATTGCCGAAGGGCACGAGGTGGAAATATTCACATTTACACTCCAGTATCCGGACTTTCTGTTCCCCGGAAAAACGCAGTATTCAGACGACCCGGAGCCTGCGGATTTGTCTATCACACGAGTGATGAACAGCATCAATCCGTTCACATGGTTCAAGACCGTCAAAATGTTGAAGGACAAACATATAGATCTTCTGGTTATCAAATTTTGGATACCTCTGATGGCGCCGTGCTTGGGCACAATCGCCCGTTTGGCACGCAAAAACGGAATACAAGTGGTCTCTATTCTGGATAATGTTATTCCGCACGAACCGCATTTCTGGGACAAATGGTTCATTCGCTATTTTATTGGCGGCGTAGATCGTTTTGTGGCGATGTCTGACAGCGTACGCCAAGATTGTTTGCGTTTCTTGCCCGAGCACCGGAAAGCCTGTGTCTCGCTTTCTCCGCATCCTCTGTACGATAATTTCGGGGAACCGATTTCGCAAGCGAAAGCGCGCAAAGATTTGAATTTACCCGCCGATAAGACGATATTGCTTTTCTTCGGTTTCATCCGTGATTACAAAGGTTTGGACTTGCTGATGAAGGCCTATGCGCAAGCTGCTGAGAGACATCCGGAGTTGCTACTGGTTGTTGCCGGCGAGTTCTATAATAATGCACAGCAATACAGCGATTTGGAATCCGAATTACAACTCAACGGAAAGATTTGCTGGCGCACAGATTTCATTCCGGATGATCGGGTGCGATATTATTTCTCGGCAGCGGACTTGATTGTTCAGCCCTATAAATCAGCTACGCAAAGCGGTGTGACACAGATTGCTTACCATTTTGAGAAACCGATGCTGGTGACCAATGTAGGCGGGTTGGCGGAAATAGTGCCGGACGGGAAAGTAGGATACGTGTGCCCCGTGGATGAGCAGGCCGTAGCAGATGCTATCTGCCGCTTTGCCGGTATGGACAGACAAAAACGGGAAACATTGTTTAGCCGGAATATACAAATTGAAAAACAAAAATATGCTTGGTCAGGAATGACCGCAAAGATTTATGATAATACGAAGTAAAGCTCCATTACGCCTCGGTTTGGCAGGCGGCGGCACAGATGTATCGCCCTATTCTGATTTGTATGGCGGTGCCATCCTGAATGCCACTATTTCTCTGTACGCATACACGACTATTGAGCCGCTTGATAACGGCAAAGTTGTCTTTTCCTCACCTGACGCAGGGCTGGAAGAGGAATATCAAGCAAAAGAAATATTGGACACCGCCGGTTATTTTGTGTTGAGCAAAGGTGTGTACAATCGCATTGTACGCGATTTCACCCATGCGCCGCTCTCATGCCGCGTAACATGCCATGTTGATGCCCCTGCCGGAAGCGGATTAGGCACTTCCAGCACATTGGTAGTAAGCATCTTAGGCGCTTTTGCCGAATGGTTGAAACTGCCACTCGGAGAATATGATTTGGCTCGACTGGCGTATGAAATAGAGCGCATTGACCTGCAGATGGCAGGAGGTAAGCAAGACCAGTATGCCGCTACTTTCGGTGGCTTCAACTACATGCAGTTTCTGCAGGACGATAAGGTGATCGTCAACCCGCTCCGAATTCGTCAGCGCTACCAGGATGAACTGGCGCATAACTTGTTGCTGTACTACACCCAAACTTCGCATGTGAGCGCGGAAATCATACAAGGGCAGATTGACAATGTGAAAGCAAAAAACAACAAGTCCATCGAAGCGATGCACCAACTCAAAGAACAGGCAGTAATGATGAAAGAAAGCCTGCTCAAAGGAGATATTGATGCCATTGGGAATATTCTCAATTTCGGTTGGGAACACAAAAAGCGCACTGCAGCCAATATCAGCAACCCATTGCTGGACGACATCTATCAAACGGCATTGGCGGCAGGAGCAACGGGCGGCAAAGTGAGTGGAGCAGGAGGAGGAGGATTTATGTTCTTCTATTGTCCCAATACCACACGCTATGCCGTAGAAAATGCGCTATGCGCTAAATTCTCAGGACAAGCCAAACGATATGAATTTACACAGGAAGGATTGAAAACATGGACATTATAACCCGTTCTATTCAGGATAGTATCGCTGCCAAGCAGCAGATTCTCAATCACCCCGCAATGCTCGACACCATCCGCCGCGTAGCGGAAGTGATGGTAGATGCACTGCGTGACGGAAAACGTATTCTTTGGTGCGGCAACGGGGGCAGCGCTGCTGACGCTCAACATCTGGCAGCCGAATTATCGGGTCGCTTCTATTACGACCGTCCGCCGCTGAACTCCGAAGCGATGCATTGCAACACTTCTTATCTAACCGCAGTAGCCAATGATTACGGATATGACTTGATTTACTCGCGCATGATAGATGGTGCATGCAAACCCGGCGATGTACTGGTCGGCATTTCTACTTCCGGCAATTCAAAAAATATATGCAATGCGTTCGTCAAGGCAAAAGAGTTAGGCGTGATAACCGTTGCCATGACCGGGGAGAAAGGCGGCGCAATGAAGCAGCACGCAGACTACTTGCTTAATGTGCCTTCTACCGACACTCCGCGCATTCAGGAAGCACATATCATGTTGGGGCATATCATCTGCGAAATAGTGGAAGCCACTCTTTTCCCTCGTGTTTAAAGAAGCCGTCATATTAGCCGGCGGATTCGGCACACGCCTTCGCCATATTTTAGGCAATGTACCTAAGCCAATGGCACCCGTATGGGGAAAGCCCTTCCTGACTTATCTATTGGACCAGCTTCACGATGCCGGCATTAACCACATCGTTTTGGCTACCGGCCATATGCATGAAGTGATAGACCATTATTTCAGGAACGGATACCGCGGAATGACCATCACTTTCTCCTGCGAGACAACTCCTCTTTTTACCGGCGGTGCTATTGTGCAAGCAGCGCAATATATCCATAGCGAGCATTTTCTTGTGCTCAATGGGGATACGTTGTTCAATATAGACTTTGCACAGCTCTGGGATGTACATACTTCACGGAACGCCGACTTGACCATTGCACTGCGCCAAGTGCCCGACACCGGACGTTTCGGGGCTGTCAGTTGCAGTAACGGGCGAATCATGGCATTCCATGAGAAAACGGAGAGTAGCGGTGCAGGGGTCATCAACGGCGGTATCTATGCCATCCGGCGTGAATGGTTGATGACACAGAATATGCCGGATAAATTCTCGTTTGAGAAAGAGTTGATGCAACCGCTCGCCGGCGCTGAAGGATTCTATGGTCTGAGTTTTGACAACTATTTCATAGACATTGGCATTCCGGAAGACTACCATCGGGCTCAACAGGAGTTTCCGTCCTTATTCCCTGCCGACCTGTTCCTTTTCTTGGACCGCGACGGCGTGCTGAACAAGCAGATTGTGGGAGATTATGTGCGTAATTGGAGTATGTGGCAGTGGCTTCCGAATGTTTTGCCGGCTTTGGTGCAACTGACCAATCGCTATGAGCGAATCTTCATCGTCAGCAACCAGCAAGGTGTAGGGAAAGGTTTGATGAGTGCTTCTGACCTGGAGAACATTCATCAGCATATGCTCAAAGCCATTACAGAAGCGGGCGGTATGATAGATGCTATTTATACATGCACCGAATTGGAGAGTGCTCATAGCCCGAATCGCAAGCCAGATATAGGTATGGCGATGCAGGCGAAGCATGATTTTCCGGAAGTGGACTTCAGCCGTTCTGTGATGGTGGGAGATTCTATTAGCGATATGCACTTTGCTGCTAACGCAGGTATGCGCGCAGTCTATCTGTCTAATAATAAACCCGTACCGGAAGAGGTACAGGATATTACAGATCTTACTTGTCAAACGCTTGCCAGCCTTGGGCTTTGAGCGTCAGTTCTTCGCCGTTGCGGCCGATGAGGTTGCAACCATATTCAGGCTTGGTGATGTGACCGATGATATATAGGTCATCCACCGGAATTAGTTTCTCGTAGTCATCCAGCGAACAAGTGAAGAGCAATTCGTAGTCCTCTCCGCCGTTGAGCGCGCAGGTGACGATATTCAGGTTCATCTCTTCGGCTAAAGCCGCAGCCTCATAGTCGATTGGCAGTTTGTCCTCATAAACGCAACAACCCACGCCTGATTGCGAGCATATATGCAGCAATTCGGACGAGAGGCCGTCCGAGATATCCATCATCGCCGTCGGTTTGACACCCGCCTTGCGGAGCGACTCCAGTATATCCCGGCGCGCTTCGGGTTTCAGTTGACGCTCCAGCAGATACTCTTTTCCTGCAAAATCAGGCTGCTCCGCGCCGGCTAAACGCTCGCGCTCCAGCAGTTGCAGACCCATATACGCCGTTCCGAGGTTGCCGGAGACACAAATGAGGTCATTCAGTTTGGCTCCGTTGCGATAGACGATATCCTTTGCCGCGGCGGTTCCGAGGCATGTGATGGAGATGGTCAGCCCGGTCATGGACGAACAGGTATCGCCGCCCACCAGGTCCACATTGTACCGCTCGCACGCCAAGCGGATACCCGAATAGAGCGCCTCGATGTCCTCCACCGAGAATCGCTTGCTGATACCCAGGCTCACCGTGATTTGCGTCGGCGTGCCGTTCATCGCATAGATATCCGAGAAATTGACCACCGCCGCCTTGTAACCAAGGTGCTTCAGCGGCACGTATTCGAGATTGAAATGAATGCCTTCGAGCAGCATATCGGTCGTCATCAGCACTTTCTTGCTGCCGAAATCCATAACCGCGCAATCATCTCCGACGCCCTTCTTTGTGCTCGGTTGCACAGGTTTGATATCTTTGGTGAGGTGCTTTATCAGGCCGAACTCACCCATCGTTGCAATTTCCGTTCGTTGCATAATATCCCAAATTAGCGTGCAAAGATACAACAAATATTTGGAATATACAATTAATTAGCAAAAAAATGCACGAAAATTTGCGTATATGTAAATTTTGTTGTACCTTTGCACCCGATTTGTCTGCCGCGATGGTGGAATAGGTAGACACGAAGGACTTAAAATCCTTTGGCCAGTGATGGCTGTGTGGGTTCAAGTCCCACTCGCGGTACACAGCAAAAAGAATGACGACTCGCTGAGCCGTCATTTCTTTATAGCCGTCGGATAGCCACCAAATGGTGCGTGTGTTGACCTTCCGCAGAAAGGATATAGACGTCGCCGGACTCTTTCCGGTCCAGTTTCTCCACTTTCACGCGCCCCGAACAATGAATCACGCGCTCGCCGTCAATCGCTATGCCCACATGGCTTATTTTTCCGTCCTCATGGTCAAAGAATACCAAATCTCCGGCCTGCACGTTCTTCAAATCGCTAATCTTGCGGCCTTTCGCGGCTTGCTCGGAGGCGTTGCGCGGCAAACTCTTGCCAAACAGGCTCATCACCACCTGCGTGAAACCCGAGCAATCCATGCCCATAGCGTTCTTGCCGCCCCATAAATACGGCACATTTAGGAAGAAACGGACGGCTTGCAGCAGGTTCTGTTCGTTCATCTCAATCGGTTTCTGCGCCACCATACCGGGCTCGATGCGGAAACCGACGCCGAGCACTTCGAATCGGCCGTCTTTGTAGTTCGTCAGCCGTGTTCCGGCGGTAAGAGGAATGGTTTGGCCGTTATTCTCGCTCACGGCGTACGTTATTGGAAAAGCCACCATTGCAGCGGTCTGAAGCGCCGTGTGATGACGCTTGTATTCCGCATCGGACATCGGCGTCACCATCTTCGCGTCCACCCATCCTTCCTGCCCGTCCGCGTCCAGCCGCACCCGATGCCATTTAGGCTGCTGCTCCTGTATCTCGAACGTCTCGCCGAACAATATTTGCGTATTCTGCTCGGCTCCTTCGCGCGCCTCAGCACGCACCGGAATGACACTATATAACGATATTCCTTTCATCTTTTACCACACTTCCTGCGGATGGTTATCCGCCTTATGCGGATAGTCGATAGAGTAATGCAGACCTCGGCTCTCCTTGCGCTCCATGGCCTGGCGGGTGATGAGATAGCCGACGTTTATCATGTTTCTCAGTTCGCAAATCTCCTTGTCCGCCTTGACGCGCTTGAACAGGTCTTCGGTCTCTTCGTATAATAAGTCTAGTCGTTCCCACGCACGGCGCAGACGCAGATCCGAGCGCACGATGCCTACGTATGTGGACATAATCTGCCCTACCTCCTTCACATCTTGCGCAATAAGCACGCGTTCTTCGTTGCTCAGCGTGCCCTCATCGTTCCAGGCCGGTATGAGTTCGTTGAAATCATAGTTCTCAATCACGCTCAGGCTGTGCTTGGCCGCGGCATCTGCGTAAACAACCGCCTCGATGAGCGAGTTCGACGCCAGACGGTTACCGCCATGCAGACCTGTGCACGAGCACTCGCCTACAGCATAGAGCCGGCGGATGGATGACTGACCATCCAAATCGACTTTGATACCGCCGCACATATAATGTGCGCAGGGCGCCACGGGGATATACTCTTTGGTGATGTCGATGCCGATACTCAGGCACTTGGCGTAGATATTCGGGAAATGATGTTTGGTCTCTTCGGGGTCTTTGTGCGTCACATCCAGGCACACATGGTCGATGGCATGAATCTTCATCTCGTTGTCAATGGCGCGTGCTACGATGTCGCGCGGCGCCAGAGACAGACGCGGGTCGTATTTCTGCATAAACTCCTCTCCGTTGGGCAGACGCAGGATACCTCCGTAGCCGCGCATCGCCTCGGTGATGAGGTATGCCGGATGGGTCTCTTGCGGGTTGTAGAGGCTCGTCGGGTGGAACTGGACGAACTCCATATCTTTGACCACACCTTTAGCGCGATAGACCATCGCGATGCCATCGCCGGTAGCTATCTCCGGGTTGGTGGTCGTAGCATAGACAGCACCCGTTCCGCCGGTTGCCATCAGCGTGATACGGCTGAGATACGTGTCTATCTTCTGCGTCTCGGGGTTGAGGATATACGCGCCGAAGCACTCGATGTCCGGCGTGCGGCGTGTGACGCGAACGCCCAGATGGTGCTGGGTGATTATCTCCACTGCGAAATGGTTCTCCAGGACGTCTATATAGGGATTGTTGCGCACCGCCGCCATCAGTCCTCGCTGTATCTCCGCACCCGTGTCATCGGCATGGTGGAGAATGCGGAACTCGGAGTGTCCGCCTTCGCGGTGGAGATCAAAAGCTCCATCCTCTTTACGGTCGAAGTTCACGCCCCAGTTGACCAGTTCCTCGATGCCGCGCGGAGCATTTCTCACCACTTGCTCTACGGCCGCCGGGTCGCTCAGCCAGTCGCCGGCCACCATCGTGTCGTGGATATGCTTCTCGAAATCATCGACCAGAAGGTTTGTTACGGACGCTATGCCGCCTTGCGCTTTAGCTGTGTTTGCCTCCTCCAGCGTCGTCTTGCAGCACAACGCTATCCTGTACTTCTCCGCTCGCGCCACCTGAAGCGCAAAACTCATTCCGGCTACTCCGCCGCCAATAATGAGAAAATCATACTTCTTTGTCATATCTGTGTTTTTCTAATTCAATTTGACATGCTTAATGTGGTAACCGGGATTCAGGCGGCTTGTATAAATTCGGTCGCGGAAAGAAAAGCCTCCCGGGTAAAGCAAGATTCGTCCAAATTGTTCTTGTCCGTTATACTCCACAAGAACATCTACCGGTACGACTGTAGGTGCTTCGTCTCCGCCGCGCAACTTCAGCATGATAGTGTTATCTTTGCTGACCGTAAAATCCGATATCCGAAGATTGTTAACTACAGTATCGCGATAGAAAATGGTGAAATTCTTGTCCGCAGCAGATGGTTTATAGTTCTCAAAGTACCCTTCTTGTCCATAAAACAAACGGTGCCAGCGCTCTTCCTTGTATCGTTTGGGAAGGTCAATATGCAGCGTATCAACAATATAATGCGCCAACTTATAGGTGGCCACAAGAGAACCATAATAGGTCATGTGCTGGTTTTTAGCGAAGGAGGACTCAAAACAATCTCTGTTGAATGATTGATAATCATATGGGTCTTGCATATTAAACCATGGCTTTCCGGTCGGTTCAATAGCGCGCGCCTGCTCCTCGCGCCAAGCTTCGTAGTTAGCCACATGACGGTAATACATCGGCAACGTACAAAAGAACACCTCGATGTTATTTTGTTCGCATAGTTCAACAATTTTGCGCGCATAGGTGATATCCTGTTTGCTTACATGTTCTTCCTCTCCGTTCACCGGTGCACCTTGTGTATCATAGAGCGTCATGATCGAGTCTGTTATTCCCGATGTGAAACGCACAAAGCGCCCCAAATAAAGACTTTTGTCCGGATGCCGACGTTTGGCTTTCAATATCGCCTGATTCTCCTTAATCTCATCCGGATTGCGGAAAATCATCTCATGGTTCCGCAGCGTGAATGACCACGCAGGCAGGTAATTCTCCACCTCGAACAATACCGGCATGGATGCCAGTTTGATGGGTATATTTCTCCTTGGATAAAAACTGCGGAACTGATCCGCTACTGCTCCTTTCGAACTGTTATGCTTGTCTGTATTGTTCATCAGGTAGGTCTCTACAACCACCAAACGGGGATGAGTACGCGTCAGAATTTCTTTAAGGCAGTAATACGAATCGATGATATTCGTGCCGCTGGGCGCCATAGCAAACGCAGTACAGCCTAATGCACAGGAAAGGTTCTTGGGATTAATACCCGTATTCACATGCGAATTACCCAACACCACCACATCAATAGTATCCTTAGGTGTCAAGCGATATATCGATTCCCAACGACGTTCATGGTGCGGTGTTCGCTGATCAGTAAGGAAATAGCCTTTCCTATCCGTATACACCACACATGCAATAGCAATTATGGCAATAACAAGCAGTTTGACAAGTATTTGAACAGGCTGTTTCATAGGTGCTTAGAATTGGAAATAAATGAAATTATTGTCACTGCCGTTACCGTAAATACCAAAATAAATCGTGCTCAATACGAGCGTTATATACACCGCCCATCGCAGCGGCCAGAATCGGCCATAGAAGAACTGCGTGAAACGCTCCTTGCCGATTTCTTCCATCAACTCGACTGCCATTAACACCGCTACCATCCCGCAAACAAAGCGAAATTCGACAGCGTTGAGACCGAAACTATAAATCATGTCGGCATTGGAGAAGCCGAGACTGCCAAACATCGCAAGGGCATTACCAAAAGTGGTGGCACGGAAGAATATCAGCGTTAATGCCCAATAGGCTGTCACAAAAAGTGCACTTGCCATCTTCGCCGCTGCATTTTTCGGATTCAACCCCAACCACCGGTCAAACACAATCAGAGACAAGCCGTTCAATGCACCCCATATAACAAAGTTCCATGAAGCGCCATGCCATAACCCGCTGACCATAAAAACAATCATGGTATTCATCAACATACGCGTCTTCCCGAGCCGATTGCCGCCGAGCGGAATATAAAGATAATCACGGAACCATGTGGTGAGTGTAATATGCCAACGAGACCAGAAGGCTCTAAAGTTCGTTGCCAAATAAGGTCTTAGGAAATTGGCAGATAGCCGATATCCCAGTAATTGCGCTGTTCCAATGGCGATTTGTGAATAGGCTGAGAAGTCCAGATAGAGTTGGAAACAGAAAAAGATAACTGCCACCATTGCCGGCCATCCTGCCGTAGGGTGAGCGTAGACGGCATCGACAAAGATAGCAAGTCTGTCGGCTATAACAATCTTCTTAAACAAGCCTATGGCAATGAATACCAGCCCACGACGAACATCTTCATAGACAAAAGGTTTGCGGTCAATAGAGTCTAGGAACTGCGGCAATAGATTACAAGCTCGCTCAATCGGGCCTGCTACAAGCTGTGGAAAAAATGCCACGAACGTTGCGAATGCTACGACATCCCGCGTCGGTTTTAACTGCCGGCGATAAATATCGATAACATAACTTAATCCTTGGAAGGTAAAAAAGCTGATACCAACCGGCAGAATGATTTGCAAGGTATGAAGACTACTGCCTAATCCGATTAAATCCAACAGTGCATTGGCGGTATCAATAAAGAAATTAAAATATTTGAAAAATCCAAGCGTACCAAGGTTAAGAACCAATGCGACCGTTAACAGCCATTTGCGGGAGGACTGGTTTTCGGTATCATGGATAAGCCGACCAAACACAAAGTCCACAGCCGTTATAAAGACAATTAAGAAAAGGAAACGCCAATCCCAACAGCCGTAAAAGAAATAACTTGCTGTTAACAAAAATATATTCCTCATTCGCTGTCCCCGGTTAAAAACCAACCAATATAGAAGGCTGGCTACCAGCAAAAAAAATCCAAATGCAAATGAATTGAATAACATCGTTTCTTTCTATTATCTTGCTTTGCAAAGTGCAAAGACACTAAATGTTGCTCCTCTGAACCTTTTCATGGTTTTGAGACAGCTGCGCATCGTCTCGCCGGTTGTTACCAGGTCGTCCACCAGCAGGATATGCTTACGATACATCTGTTCCGGATGGTTGACGGCAAACGCACCTGCCACGTTGTTTTTCCGGTCCTCGCCGCTCTGCAGCGCCTGTTTGGGCGTATCTATCTCACGCGTCACATGCGTCGTGTCCAGCGGGATGCCCGTAATGTCGCTGATGCCCCGTGCGATATATTCCGATTGGTTGTAACCGCGGCTGCGCATCCTGTTTTTATGCAGCGGCACCGGAGCAATCAGGTCTATCCCTTCGAAGAAATCCGTGTACAGGAATTCCGTTGCTGCCTGTCGTCCGAGGTGATAGCCGATGAACGGCTGGTCCGCATATTTCATCTTATGAATGATGCTCTGCACCGGATGGTCTTTCTCGAAAAAGAGGAACGCCGCTGCGTGGTCCAGATGCATCACTCGCATGGTTGCCACTATGTCTGAGGTCTTGCCGGCGAGCGTCATCTCCGTCTCGTTCTGGCGTATCTGCGCTTGTTCTGTGCGTGGCAGAGTATCAACACATCTGTCGCACAACTGCCCTTGCTTGCTCTTCTCTCCCGTATATCTTCCGCACATAGGGCAGCATCGTGGGAAAAAGATACTCCGCAACATTGCT
>ONGK01000002.1 GCA_900317345.1 uncultured Bacteroidales bacterium
CCGCAAGGCAGCGACGACCAGTACGCATTGTAACCGAATCTATTTGCGAGAGGTGAGCGTTCGTACCTCGCCGCTGAGCACCAAGGAGTTGCAGGCTCGCAACCGCTTCCGTGCAGTAGCTGCGTTGGTGAAAGCGCGTAAGGAGGACCTGATGGCCATCACTCAGGACCAAGTTGACTTCCTCGCGCAGAAGGATCTTGCTAACGGCAAGAAGACCATGAAAGCGTACTTGTGGAAGGTTTGTGGTCAAGAGTATGATGCCCAACAAGGATAATCTCTTGTCCACAAGGCTCTAAGGGAGCTGCGGTCAAGAGTATGATGCTCAACAGGGCTAATGCCAACGCCAATGCCAGAGCCTCCAAATCCTCCGTAACGGTCAAATCTTCATCCTCCGCGGGGAGAAGGTGTATACCTTCCAAGGGCAAATGTGACACACTAATTTCGTCACACCATGAAAAAAGTTAGTGCAAAAACTTGACTTTGCGTAAAAAAATGCACCATTTTCTTGACTTTGCGTCAAAAAGTGCATGCGGCTATTGCATAAGCGCATTTTTTGTTGTACCTTTGCAGCCGTAAATGAGAATGCTACTATAATGCTTCTCGCATTGTAGTTCATATGGTGAGTTTTTTTATAATAGTGGGAAGCTCCCCTGCAGTGATGCACGGGAGTTTTTTTATTTTGCATAAAAAAATGTTCAAACCACTTGCATATATGCAAAATTTTTCGTACCTTTGCACGCTAATTGAAGAATTTTATGCCTCGGACAACATCGAAATCTAAAAATACAGGCTTGGAACAGACTTCCGAGAGAGCTATTCGGGTGGAGAAGGGAAGCTCGTGGGAGTCGTTCAAGCGCTTCATCAAAGCGCGCGAGACACGCATGGTCATCGGTATTCTGATGCTGACTTTTGCTGTCATCGCCTTGCTGTCATATGTCAGTTTCCTTTTCACGGGTACTTTTGACCAGGACCTGCTGTCGATGGAGCATGCGGAGCGTGTGGCCAACCGCGAGTCCATCAAGAACCTCTTGGGTCTGCCGGGAGCTGTGTTGGCGCGTTTCCTGATTGACGGCAGTTTTGGCTTTGTGTCAATCCTGTTGGTATTCATGCTGACGATTTACGCGCTGCGGTTGATGCACGTTTTCAAGGACATCCACGCTATCAAACTGTTCTGCGGCGGTACTTTCTGGATTCTCTGGGGTTCAACGGTATTGGGTTTTGCGCAACAGATGACACATCTTGGCGTGTATCATTGGGGCGGCGCTTTCGGCGCTTGGGCTGCCAAATGGCTGACCAGTTATGTGGCTATCACCGGCACTGTGCTGATTCTCATGGCGTTACTGATGATTTTCCTCATCGTGACGGACCCGAATTTTGTGGATAACTGCAAGGCTCTGGGCGAATGGTTCGCGGGGTTGTTTAAGAAAAAAGAGGTTGCAGTGAATGATGAAATGAGCGCTTCGAACAATGATGCAACTTCGTTGCCTAATGATGGATATGCGACAGGTGATGAGATAACTCTGGACATTCCGATTGAGACAGACGAGCCCGCTGAGGACAAACCGGACGACGAGGTGACGTTCACTATCGAGCCCGGAGCGTCTCCCCAAAGTAATGGGGAGAGCGGCTTCCGCATAGAGGGGCAAGAGGGTGATCCTATTTTGCAAATTAAGCCTGTCTTAGATGAAAACGGTGAACCTTTGGGCGATGCTCCTCTGCCCGTTGAGGATGGATTACAGGTTACAGGTGATGGGTTACAGGTTACGGGTGATGCCGACACTGGTCTGGAGATAAACGACGTGACGGAGGATGAGTTATACGCTAAAGACCCGGACAAGCTGCTTGAGAAACTCGGTCCGTACGACCCGCGCAAGGACCTTGAGTTCTATAAGTTCCCTTCCATCAACCTGCTCAAAGTGTATGACAATGAGGCCGCTCCGGTGATTGACGAAGAGGAACAGCGCGCGAACGGAGCACGTATTGTGACCACGCTTCGCAACTATGGCATAGAAATTGATAGAATACAAGCAACGGTCGGTCCGACCGTAACGCTCTATGAAATAGTGCCGAAAGCCGGTGTGCGCGTGGCGAAGATACAAGCGCTGGAGAACGATATTATGATGTCCCTCTCGGCGACCGGTATCCGTATCATCGCGCCGATGCCGGGCAAAGGAACCATCGGTATCGAAGTGCCGAACGAGAAGCCGCAAGTGGTTTCTATGCACTCCGTGCTGGCATCTAAGCGCTTCCAGGACGAGCAGAAGATGCGCCTTCCAATCGCGTACGGACGAACCATCACCAACGAGGTATTCATGTTCGACCTCGCCAAGACGCCGCACTTGCTTGTCGCCGGTGCAACCGGAACCGGTAAGTCCGTCGCCATCAACGCTATCATCACTTCGCTGCTGTACAAGAAACATCCGGCGGAGCTCAAACTGGTGATGGTGGACCCGAAGATGGTTGAGTTTGCGCCTTACAAACCGCTGCTCAAACATTATTTGGCCGCTATGCCGGATACAGACCCTGAGCAGATTGTCATCACCGAGTGCGACCGCGTGATTAACACGCTCAACTCGCTTGTCATCGAGATGGAGAACCGCTACAAGCTGCTCATGGACGCCGGAGTGCGTAACTTGGAAGACTACAACGACAAGTTCGTCAAACGTCGTCTGAATCCAAACAAACTGGTAGGCGACAGCTTGCATCACCAGTTCCTGCCTTATATCGTCATCATCATCGATGAGTACGGCGATTTTATCATGCAGGCCGGCAAACAGGTGGAGACGCCGATAGCGCGTATCACGCAGAAAGCGCGTGCCGTAGGTATGCACATGATTCTCGCTACGCAGCGTCCGTCTGTGAACATCGTTACCGGTGTTATCAAAGCGAATATTCCGACGCGTATAGCGCTGCGCACGCAGTCCGTTATTGACTCGCGTACCGTGCTCGATGCGAAGGGAGCGGAGCAACTCATCGGTCGTGGTGACAGCCTCTATGCCGGTAACGCCAGCATCACTCGTGTGCAATGTGCATTCGTGGACACGCCGGAAGTGGATGCTATCGTAGGACATATCGCCAAACAGCAGCGCTATACCGAACCATACCAGTTGCCGGAATATGTGGGCGAAGGCGGTGAAGGCGATGTACTTGCGCCGGGAAGCGTAGATATGAAACGCCTCGACCCGATGTTTGCCGACGTAGCGCGTTACGTAGTAACGAAACAAGAAGGCTCAACCAGCCGTTTGCAGCGTGCCTTCGAAATAGGGTACAACCGCGCGGGCAAACTGTCTGACCAACTTGAAGCCGCAGGCATCGTAGGACCGAACAAAGGACCCAAAGGCCGCGACGTGCTCATACAAGACTTGGACCAATTGGATAAATTGTTAGAGGAGCTGGGAGTGAGATGAAACTATTATTGATAATATTAACTGTATTGAGTTCGTTCCTGACGAATCTCGAGCAGAAGACCTTGAAGTCGGACTTCACTATCACGGTAGCCGAAGAGGTTAATGCGCCGATGAATTTCCCCGGCTGGATTCTCATGCAGGGCGATAAGTTCCGGCTGGAGATGATGGATATAGAAGCGGCTTATGACGGAAAGACGATGTATATGTACTCCGGCCAGACCGATGAACTGACGCTCTCCAACCCGACCGAACAGGAGTTGCTCGAAGCCAATCCGTTCCTCTACGCCAAGGCGCTGGTCAAGGTATGCAACATCGTGGAGAAAGCGAGCGGCGAGAACACGCTTATCACGCTCACACCGAAAGACCAAAGCATCGGCATCAACCGCTTTGTGCTCAAACTGCGCACGGCGGACCTCATGCCGCTATCCGTTGAACTCAAAGAGGGCAAGAAAATAACAACGCTCAAACTGAAAGAGCCGAAATTCGTGCCGGCAAATCCTGAGTACATATACATACTCACACCCGGTAAAAATACATTTGTAAATGATATGAGACTATGAATAAAGTGAAATGTTTAATCATCGGCAGTGGTCCTGCGGGATACACAGCCGCCATATATGCTTCGCGTGCAAACCTGCAACCGGTGCTTATCGAAGGTCCGCAACTGGGCGGACAACTCACCACTACCACTGAAGTGGAGAACTTCCCCGGTTATCCGGATGGTGTAGAACCCTTCACGATGATGGAGGATATGCGCCGTCAGGCAGAGCGTTTCGGCACACAATTCGTTTCCGGCATCGTGACCAAAGTGGATTTCTCTGTCAGCCCGAAGAAAGTGATTGTGGAGGACACCGAAGAGTACGAGGCGGACGCAGTTATCGTGGCTACCGGTGCTTCGGCGCGATACCTTGGTTTGGAGTCCGAGCGTACTTATCGCGGCAGAGGCGTGAGTGCTTGTGCTACCTGCGATGGTTTCTTCTATCGCAAGAAGACCGTAGCTGTAGTGGGCGGCGGAGACACGGCATGCGAAGAGGCAAGTTACCTTGCCGGGCTCTGCGAGAAAGTGTATATGATTGTGCGCAAACCTTACCTGCGCGCCTCGGAAATCATGCAGCAACGTGTGCTGAACAACCCCAAGATAGAAGTGCTCTTCGAGCATAATACGCTCCAACTGACCGGAGAAGGAAAAGTGCAAGGGGCTGACCTCGTTTACCGCAAAGGCGAGGCGGACGAAGCGATGCACCATATTGACATTGACGGCTTCTTCCTGGCCATCGGCCATCATCCCAATACCGAGTTGTTCAAGGATTATCTCCACCGCGATGCGGAAGGTTATATTCTCGTTGACGGCGACAGTCCGCGTACCAACGTGCCGGGTGTGTTCGCGGCAGGCGATTGCGCCGACCCGCACTACCGTCAGGCCATCGTGGCTGCAGGTTCGGGTGCTAAAGCGGCGATTGAAGCAGACAAATACATTAAATCATTATAACTATGGCTCTGGAAATACGAGAGTTACATACCAAGTGCGAGTTACGGAAGTTCATTCAGTTTGCCAATGACCTCTATGCGGACTGCCCGTATTATTGTCCGCCGCTGTTGTTCGACGAGATGAACTGCTTTGAACCGGATAAGAACCCTGCACTGGAGGTATGCGAGTACCAGTTATGGATGGCGTACCGCGATAAGAAGCCTGTAGGACGTGTAGCCGGTATCATTAACCATAAGGCAAATGAGAAATGGGGCTATAAGCATGTCCGCTTCGGTTGGTTCGATTTTATCGATGACCTTGAGGTGAGCAAGGCGCTCCTCGATACCGTGGTGGCATGGGGAAAAGAGCGCGGCATGGATGCCCTCAACGGGCCTGTAGGCTTCACGGATTTTGACCATGAGGGTTTGCTGTTGGAGGGCTACGAATACCTCGCGCCGATGGCTTCGTTGTATAACTACCCGTATTATGTGCGCCATGTGGAGGCTTACGGTCTGACCAAAGAGGCGGACTGGGTGGAGTTGCAAGTCTATCCGCCGCAGGGTTGTCCTGAGCGTTTGAACCGCATCGCGGAAATCGTGAAACAGCGCTCGCACGTGCGTGTGGACAAAGTGAAGAACTCGCGTGAGTTAGTTCGCAAGTACGGCATCGAGTATATGGATGTGATTGACGAGGCATACCAGAAGCTGTACAACTTCCAGCCGATGACCGACAAGCAGAAGAACTACTACAAGAATATGTATTTCCCGATTCTCAACTTCGATTTCGTGACCATCGTGGTGAATGAAAAAGATGAGATAGTGGGTGTCGGTCTGGGTATGCCCGATATATCGAATGCGTTGCGCAAATGCGGCGGACGCCTCTTCCCGTTTGGCTGGTATCACATCCTCAAAGCCCTCAAGGCGAAGAAGATGGAGGTCTTCAACCTGTTGCTCATCGCTGTACGCCCCGATTATCAGGGAACGGGCGTGAATGCGTTGTTCTTCCAAGACCAGATACCGCGTATGAATAAATACGGCATCAAAATTCTGGAGACGACCTCCATTTTGGAGACCAATACGAAGAACATTGCCAACTTCACGCAGTTTGACCACAAGCAGCATAAGCGCCGCCGCGCATATATCAAGACTATTTAATGGCACTCGGACCCAAGGCATATAAGGCGGCGCAAGACAAACTGGATGCATACATCCGTGAGAATGGTATGCGGGCATCTAAAGTGCGCAACATCGTGCTCGAGCAGGTGTGTCAGTTATCGCAGCCTTTTACGGCTGAGCAGCTCGTCGAAGCCTGTGCTGCGGAGCGTATTTCGATAGGAACGGTATATAATTCACTTAACTTGTTCCTTTTGGCACGGATTTTGCATGCCATAAATCGGCAACGCGGCAAGACCGCTACGGAATACGAAATCGTAACAGGTTCAGTGCCGCACATGCAAGTGGTTTGTACCAGATGCGGGCGAATGACGGAGTTTCACGATAAAGCCATCGCACGACTTGTACAAGAGCGCACGTACGCGAACTTTAATGTGCAGCGGTTTTCGCTCTTCGTATATGGCGAATGTAAGATCTGCCGTCGCTTGGTAGCTAAAAAGAAGAAAGAAGAATGACATTAACAACGTTATATTGGGTTATTTTCATTGCGATAGCACTGGTCAGTTGGCTGGTGTCCGAGTCGCTGAAATCCAAGTTTGCGAAATATGCCAAAGAGGCCCTTCCGCTTACCGGCAAAGAGGTTGCGGAGAAGATGTTGCGCGACAATGACATCTATGACGTGCAGGTGACATGTGTGCAAGGTCAATTAACAGACCATTACAATCCTACTACCAAGACTGTCAATTTGTCAGAAGATGTATATCATGGTGCCAATGTGGCTGCTGCGGCTGTGGCAGCTCACGAGTGCGGACATGCCGTGCAACACGCGATGGCATATGGACCGCTGAACCTGCGCTCAGCGCTTGTGCCGGTTGTGTCCTTCAGCAGCAAATGGGTAACGTGGATATTGTTAATAGGCATGTTATGCCTCGGTTCCTCTACAGGAAGCACCATTCTGTGGGTGGGCATCGCTTTGTATGCAATGATCACATTGTTCACACTCATCACCCTGCCGGTGGAGGTGAATGCCAGCCAGCGTGCTGTGAACTGGTTGCAGGAAGCCGGTATCACCAACCGCGAGACGACAGAAATGGCAAGCGATGCGCTCCATAGCGCCGCCTATACATATGTAGTAGCAGCGCTCAGCTCGCTGGCAACGTTGTTCTACTATATCCTCCTCGCCACCAGCGACAGGAGATAAGAAAAACCGGCCCCGTAGCTCAATTGAATAGAGTGTCAGATTCCGGTTCTGAAGGTTCTGGGTTTGAGCCCCAGCGGGGTCACAGAGCAGAAGCTCGCACCGCAGGTGCAAATTAGTAAATTTGCCCAGCGGGGTCACGAAAGCGCCACAACTCAATGTTGCGGCGCTTTTATTTACAATTTATTCATTTACCATTTGCCAATTTGATATCTACGATTATCGGATCGTGGTCCGCGTAGCGGTGCATCGTTTTGTCCTTCATCTTATATGCCCCGTGCGAATAGTACCAGTCGGCATTCACATGCCATGGCCGCACACGCATAATTTGAGCCGCCATAGTCGGACTGGCAAAACAGCGGTCCAGATAACCAACTTCACCTTTGAAGCTATAGGAATAGTTGTCGGCTTTGCCCAATGGCAGCATATCGGCGTACCCGGCGCGTACGATGGTCTGAATAGGTCCTTCCTGCGTATAGCAGTTGTAGTCGCCCAGCAGCAGTACATCTTCATCGCCGTAAACTGCCATGACTTGCGGCAACATGGCTAACAGAGAATCGGTATTCTGCATTCGTTTGAGGTGGGTGTCATAGTTGCCTCGTCCTGCCCGTTTGGATTTGAGATGATTCAAACTGATGATGAACCGCTCGCCGGTAGCCATCTCTTCGAATTGTAAAGCGAACATGCGCGCATAATAGTGGTTCGCTGTGTCGCGATAGGCAGAGAGCGGCTCTCCACACGCGCGCACGCGTTCCGTATTATATATAAAGCACCCGCCAATGCGGTCATTGTCCGCCAATGGCACAGTAGAGTAGGCATATTTCTTCCGGCCTTTATTCAGTGCTTCCAATAGCATCTCCGGCGCTTTGCTACCCACCTGCATCTCGCAGCACGCGATGATGTCAGCGTGCATGGCGCGCAGCGCTTGTACCAACTTACGCGTCTTTATTGCCTGCTGGGCTGGAGTAGTGCGCTTGTGTGCATAGCCGCCGAGGTCTGCGAAGTAATTCTCTATATTCGCGCCCACCACGCGCAACTCACCTTTATGCGGTTTGCATAGTTTGTCTTTGGCTTGATGTCTCGTCTTTACGGACTTGCCGGTGAGCAGTTGACGCGGACCCGTTACGCGCGCTTGCAGACCTCGAACTACATCGCCCGTGCGCACATCGTAATAGGCGTTGCGGCAATGCAGACACACGCTGGTGGTATGATTGCTCTCTTTAATAGCGTAGTACATTGTGCTGTCGCCATCCGCCAGACCAAGTGCGCGTTCTTCCGGACAAAAAAGCCGCTCCGGCGCCAGCAACAGTGAGTCGTAGAAACTGCCGCAAACGACCAGTGGGTCGGTGATAACCACCATGCGCCCGGTGTACTTGGTCCACTCGGATTGCAACTGCGATAATGAAACACGCTCCACCGCGATAACGGAGAGCGTGCTAATGAGGAATAGAAAAAGAATGTGTTTTCTCATATTCTTAGCCCAGGGCACGATTGTTACTTTGCCACGGGGACACTATTTTGTTTGTTGCGGAGGATGGGATCGAACCACCGACCTTCAGGTTATGAGCCTGACGAGCTACCACTGCTCTACTCCGCGCCATAACACCGTTCTTATCAAACGGGACTGCAAAAGTACTGCTTTTTTTTGATATACGCAAATTTTTTGGTATTTTTTTTGCATATATGAGAACTTTTTAGTACTTTTGCACCCAAATAGATGCCATAACATGAACTCTTTCGGTAAAAAATGGACCTTTACGAGCTTCGGCGAGTCGCATGGAGCTGCAATAGGAGGTGTGCTGGATGGTGTGCCTGCGGGTTTGCGCCTTGATCTCTCAATCATCCGCGATGAACTGGAGCGCCGTGCCGGAAAAGGTATAGCTGGTACTTCGGCACGTGCGAAAAACGAACCCGATGACGTCGAATGGCTGTCCGGCGTGCTGGATGGTGTGACGCTGGGAACACCCATAGCGTTTATTATTCGTAACAAAGATGCGAGATCGGAGGACTACGAAGCATTCAAGCACAACTATCGAGTCGGACATGCGGATAGAGTATATGAACAGAAATATGGCATCCGCGACTGGAGGGGAGGAGGCCGAGCTTCTGCGCGAGAGACAGCCGGACGTGTAGTGACCGGATGTATCGCCAAGCAGAGCCTGCGTCTGAGAGGAGTGTCTATTCATGCTTCGTTGGTGCAGGTAGGCGCTGAAACCGACCCGAACAAATTTGCTGAAACAATAACCGCATATCAGAATGACGGCGACTCCATCGGCGGAATCGTTGAATGTCGAATTAATGGTCTGCCGATTGGCACAGGAGAACCCATTTTTGATAAACTGCAGGCTCATTTGGCTTTCGCCATGATGAGTATCAATGCTTGCAAAGGCTTTGAATATGGCACGGGCTTTGATGGAGTATCTCAGCCGGGCAGTGCCATCAATCATATTTCTGGCGGCATCTCTGGCGGCATCTCTGATGGCACTGAAATCGTGTTCCGCTGTGTCTTCAAGCCAACTCCTTCTACGCCAAAGGCGGGTATAAAAGGAAGACACGACGCGTGTGTTGCCACTCGCGCCGTGCCCGTAGTCGAAGCCATGACGGCTTTAGCTCTTGTTCAGTTTCTCTGAAATCTTACTGATTTGTTGTATCTATACCATCGGACTGGGGCATCACCAGCATCATAATGATGTAGAGAAGCACACCAGGGAAGCCGGCTGTAAACAACGTCAATGCCGCGTAAATCACGCGTATAAGCGTTGGGTCGAGGTTGAAGTATTCCGCGAGTCCGCCGCACACGCCTGCCACAATCTTATTGGTACTGCGCATTAATTTTTTCTCTGCCATAATTTTTCTTTTTAGTTTATTTAACAACTACTGGTTTGTACTTCGGAACCAATGTTTTCATTACAGACCAACCGATGAGGTACGCCACAGCGCAGATACAGAACACAATCATGTAACCTGCCGGTTTCCCTGTGAATCCGAAGAATTCAAAAGCATCACCCAACTCTGCCGCATGTGTGAACAGCCGACCCGAACCTTTGTTGATGATGAACGAACCCAAACCGCCAGCCATCGCACCGATACCGGTGATAGTAGCCACTGCTGATTTCGGGAACATATCACCTACGGTGGAGAAGATGTTGGCACTCCAACTCTGGTGTGCCGCTCCTACGATACCGATGATGATAGCTACTGCCCACGGACCATATGTCTGTCCTAATGGTTGGGCAAACAAGGCAATAATCGGGAAGAAGGCAAAAATCAACATCGCACGCATACGGCCTGCATACGGTTCCATACCCTTCTTCTCTACGAAGATTTTAGGCAGATAACCGCCGAATAGTGATATCACGGTTACTATGGCGTATAGCGTGAAAATCAATGCAACACCTTGCGGGTCCGATGCTTTGATGCCGAACTGGTCATGGAAATAAGCCGGAGCCCAGAAGAGGAAGAACCACCAAACACCGTCGGTCATGAACTTACCAAACGCAAACGACCATGTCTGTTTGTGCTTGAATGCCTCAACGAACGACATCTGTTTTTCTTCTTTTGCTTCTTCTTTCGGTGCATCCACTTCATCGGAATGGATATAGGCAAGTTCGGCTGCATTCACATGCTTGCTCTCTTCCGGTTTGTCATACACAAACACCCAGATACCTGCCCAAATAAAGCCAAGCGCACCGATGACGATGAACGCCCATTCCCATCCCATGGCTTTCGCCAGCAAGGGGATTGTAGCCGGAGCAGCCAATGCTCCTACCGATGCTCCTGCGTTAAACAAAGCCGTTGCAAACGCGCGGTCTTTCTTTGGGAAATACTCTGCCGTCACTTTGATGGCAGCAGGGAAGTTACCTGCTTCACCGAGACCAAGAATCATGCGGCATGCCAGGAACAACCATACACTAACCATAGCCAATGTGGCCGCGACCGCCGAACCGGCTTCCACTGCACGAAGTGCTTCTACAGAGTTAATCTCATCGATGCACCAGGTGGCTGCGATACCGCAAAAGGCGTGCGCTACGGCACCAAACGACCATATAACAATGGCCCAAAGGTAACCTTTCTTCGTGCCCATCCAGTCGATAAATTTACCGGCGAAAAGACAGAAGACAGCATAGGCTATCGAGAACCAACCGGTGATGGTACCATAGTGGTTATCCGTCCAGTGGAACTCAGGCTGAATAAACTCTTTGAATGTCAACGACAGAACTTGGCGGTCCATATAATTGACGGTAGTGGCGAAGAAAAGCATCGCGCACATCACCCAGCGCCAGTTTGTCATGACGGATTTCTTTACGTCATTCATAATTTTCAAATTTTCAAATCTTCAAATTACTTGCGGCACGCTGCAATAATGTCAAAACACTCGCGGCATTTTGCCGTAACATAGGCCCAGTCGCCGGCTTTTACTTTGTCGGACGGGAAGAGCTTGCTGCCCATACCTACGCAGTACACACCTGCAGCGAACCATTTCTCGAGGTTCTCTTTCTCCGGAGCTACACCACCGGTAACCATGATCTTCGACCACGGCATCGGAGCCATCAGACCTTTCACGAGGTTCGGACCTACTACATCGCCTGGGAACACCTTCGTGAAGTCGCAGCCTACCTCCTGCGCCAGACCGATCTCACTCGGTGTGAGGCAACCCGGACAATAGGTCACGCAACGACGGTTGCAGACGACTGCGATATCCTTGTTGAACAACGGACCTACTACGAAGTTAGCGCCCAACTGCAGGTACAGCGAAGCGGTCGGAGCATCTACGACGCTACCGATACCGAGCGCCAAGTCCGGGCACTCAACAGCTACCCACTTGCTCAGTTCGCCGAACACCTCGTGCGCAAAATCGCCACGGTTGGTGAACTCGAATGCACGCACGCCGCCTTCGTAGCAAGCCTTAATCACGTTCTTACAAACTTCCACGTCCTTGTGATAGAACACAGGAACCATCGGTGCAGCGGCAATCTTCGCCATCACCTGAAATTCAAACTTTGCCATTTCTTTATTTATTATCTAATACGGTTACTATAATTGCACTTTCTCTGCCATATGCAGATATTCCTGCATTCCAACGATATCCCACAAACAATGTGTCTGTGCCGACATTGAGAGCATGAATAAGAATGGGATTATTTTTGTCATTCTGTATTTTAGCTTCAAATACAGGAGAGGCAGCGTCTCTTGATTCACTATATTGAATCTGAATATCTTTACCACCCTCCACTTTAACTCCTACATAATCTCCGACATACATAAAAAGCCGTGAATTATGTATGACTATTTCCGGTTCGTTATACTGACATGAAGTAAAAATGACCGCGGATAGCAAGAATAATATATAGAAGGTCTTTTTCACAACTATTCTGTGTTAGCGTTGAACTCGACCATTTGCGTTACCACCTGCAAGGCTCAGAACCTCATCCTCGCTGACGAGGTTGTAGTCGCCGTTGATGGTGTGCTTCAGAGCCGAAGCAGCCACTGCGAACTCAAGAGCATACCGTGAATCAGACCGCCGGAGAAGCTGTCACCACCGCCCACGCGGTCGATGATCGGGTTGATCTCGTAACGCTTGCTCTGGTAGAACTCCTTGCCGTTGTAAATCATTGCCTTCCAACCATTGAACGTAGCGCTGAAGCTCTCGCGCAGCGTCGAAACAACATACTTGAAGCCGAACTCTTTCATCATCTGCTCGAAGATGCCCTTGTAGCCCTCAGCGTTGGTCTCGCCGCCTTCTACATCTGCATCGGGCTTGAAGCCGAGGCACAGCTCTGCATCTTCCTCGTTACCGATACATACATCCACGTACTTCATCAACGGACGCATGATCGAGATAGCTTTCTCGCTGGTCCACAGTTTCTTACGGAAGTTCAGGTCAACCGATACGCAAACGCCGTGACGTTTTGCAGCCTCGCAAGCGAGTTTCGTGATCTCAGCAGCCTTGTCCGAGATAGCCGGAGTGATACCGCTCCAGTGGAACCAAGCTGCACCTTCCATGATCTTGTCGAAGTCAAAGTCCTTCGGATCAGCCTCAGCGATTGCCGAGTGAGCACGATCGTAGATAACTTTCGACGGACGCATCGAAGCGCCTGTCTCGCAGTAGTACAGACCTACGCGGTCACCGCCACGAACGATATAATCGTCCTTTACACCGTAACGACGCAGCGAGTTAACAGCAATCTGACCGATCTCATGTTTCGGCAGTTTGGTTACCAGATAAGCCTCGTGACCATAGTTAGCGCACGAAATAGCTACGTTAGCCTCACCACCACCGGGGATGATACGGAAGTGATCAGATTGAATGAAACGATCTTGTCCCTCCGGACTCAGGCGAAGCATAATCTCGCCCAATGTAATAATTTTAGCCATAATATTGAGATTTTTAATTAAATGATTTCTTAAAATTTGAAATAGTTCTTTGCGTTGTTGTAGCAGATGTCTTCGACCATCTGTTGAACGCGGGCTTTCTCGTAGCCGGTGTACGGAATCATGCCGTTCTCGATGTCGTTGCCGAGGACGTTACAGAGCGTACGACGGAAGTACTCATGACGCGGGTACGAGAGGAACGAACGGCTGTCGGTCAACATACCAACGAGGCGGCTCAACAGACCGAGGTTCGAGAGAGCCATCATTTGCTTCTCCATGCCGTCTTTCTGATCGAGAAACCACCAGCCGGAACCGAACTGAATCTTACCCGGAACAGAACCATCTTGGAAGTTACCCAACATGGTTGCAATTACTTCGTTTGCGCACGGGTTGAGGTTATAAAGAATGGTCTTAGCCAGATGTCCTTCGCTGTTCATCTCATCGAGGAAATGACTCATTGCTTTAGCGGTCGTGAACTCGCCTATGGAGTCGAAACCGGTGTCTGCGCCGAGTTGCGCGAACATCTTGCTGTTGTTGTTACGAATCGCGCCGTAGTGGTACTGCTGGGTCCAACCCGAAGCGTAGTCCATCTCCGCCTGAGCGTGCAGATAAGCGTGCTTGTACTGACGAATCTCATATGCGCTCAGCTCCTTGCCAGCGAGGGCTTTCTGGAAGATGGCGTTGATCTCTGCGTCGGTGTACGGCTCGTCGTAGAACTCCTCGATACCGTGGTCAGAGAGGCGGCAACCCATTGACTCAAAGAAGTCATGACGTTTCTGGAGGGCATCTACCATGTCCGCGAAGTTACGGATCTCTACGCCGGCAACCTTAGCCAGTTTCTCGATGTATGCTTTCCAAGTAGCGGCCTCGATATTCATACCTGCGTCCGGACGCCAAGTCGGCAACATACGTACCTCAGCCGTCGGATCTTCCTTCACCATCTTGTGCCATTCGAGGCTGTCTGCCGGATCATCGGTCGTACAAACGAGCTCTACGTGGTAGTGCTTCATCAGTCCGCGCGGGCAGAACTTCGGATCATTGGCAATCAGGTCGTTGCACTTGTCGTAGATGGCACGTGCGGTCTCGGGATTCAGACGTTCCTCAATACCGAAAGCGGTCTTGAGCTCCAGATGGGTCCAGTGGTAGAGCGGGTTGCGGAAAGTATAAGGAACGGTCTCTGCCCATTTCTCGAACTTCTCCCAGTCTGTTGTGTCTTTGCCTGTGCAGAAACGCTCGTCCACACCGTTGGAACGCATAGCACGCCATTTGTAGTGGTCGCCCATCAGCCAAATCTGCGCGATGGATTCGAAGCGCTTGTTCTCGGCAACCATCTGAGGAATCAGGTGGCAGTGATAATCGATAATCGGCATCTTTGCCGCGTGATTGTGATACAACTCCTGTGCGGTCTCTGTTTGCAACAGGAAATCTTTGTCCATGAATGCTTTCATACCTTAGAATTTATAGTGTTAAATGAATTCGCGTTTTATCACGGTGCAAAGATACTGCTTTTTTTTCAATATAAGGTGGAAAAATTGACGCAAAATATACACATCTATAATTACGTTTCTATTTCCTGTGGAAGCAGCATCCCTATTCTGTGGCACCGCCGAGGGCGATATATAGTTCAATGAGCGCGCATGAACCGTTGTATAAGTTCGTTGCCTCATTGAGCTGTGCGGTCAGCAGTGTCTCTTGTGCTGTGAGCACCTCCAGATAGCTGGCTTTACCGGCGTGCATCAGTTCATGCGTGCCGACATAGGCATCTTGCAGCACTTCTATCTGGCGTTTATACAGCCCATCTTTCTCTTTGGCTACTTGGCAATCAGCCAATGCTTCGTTCACCTCGCAGCCTGCATCAATCACCGTCTGTACATACTGGCGCTGCATGTCTTCCAGCGTCAGCTTATTGATTTTGAGTTGCGCAATCAGTTTGCCTTGAGCGAATATTGGCTGCGTCAGCGATGCGAGGGCATTGAATAGCAATGCGCCCGGATTAGCAATCAAACCGCTGTTGTTTCCCCATCCGAGGATGCCTTGCAAGGAAATCTTCGGGAAGAATGCCGCGCGCGCCGCGTTGGTGTTATAGAATGCTTCCGCGAGCACTTGGTCCGCTATCATGATGTCTGGTCTGCGCTCCAGCATCTGTGCGGGAACACCCGTTCCAACGCGTTCCGGCAATAGGAATGCATCCCACGGGCTGCGCTCGATATGTTGCGGAGTGATAGCCAGCAGCTGGCAGAGCGTATTCTCCGTGCCGCGGATTTCGCGATAGGTATCCACAATCTGCGCCTTGACGCTGAGATAGGAGTTCTCCATCTGGTTCACCGCGGTTGAATAGCACTGGCCGTTCTCGTAGAGTGCGCGTTGCGTCTCCAATGACTTGTTCCACAAGCTGTCTGTATGAATGAGAATATCCAGCTCGCGGTCAAGCAGTTGCAGCATACTGTATAGCTGTGCTACGGTGGAGATGAGGTTGGCCTTCGTTGCCAGCTGGTTATACTCTGCTTGTTTGAGTACGGCTTTGGATCTGCGTACGGCGTTGAGGTTAGCGCCAAAGAGGTCCAAATCCCAGTTCATCTGCAGGTTGGCGCTATATACGGGCGTCCAGGTGTTACTGCTGATATTGCCGTTATAGCCTCCTGATGGCGCGAGCGCGAAGGAAGGTAGGTAGCCTAACTTGGCGGCTTTCAGGCTGGCTTGAGCCTGCTCTACCACGATGCGCGCCGAGTTGAGGTCGGTGTTATGCGCCAGCGCAGAGTCGATGAGGTTCTGCAGAATCGGGTCTTGGAATATCTCACGCCATGAGATGGTGGCTACTGAGAAATCGCTCTGCGGCACCGAATCGCCGAATGTATGCGGAGTGATAGCCTCCATCTGGTGGTTCAATTCGTCGGAATGCTTGTATTTGCCATAAATACCGCAGGATGAGAAGAACATCGAACCAAGCACGACGAGCACGATAACCATCGGCGCTTTCTTCGCCGGTTTGTTCGCTTGCGGTTCTTCCTCTTTCTTCGCCGCTACCGGTGCACCGTTGACTTTCTCCTCAAGCATCTGGAAGACGATGAAGAAGGCGGGAACCACAAATACAAGTGCGAGTGTACCGATAGACATACCGCCTACAACACCCAGTGCAAGAGCTCGGTTTCCGTTTGCTCCTGCGCCGCCTGAGATAACCAACGGAATCATACCTACAATCATCGTTACCACGGTCATGAGGATAGGACGCAAACGCTCACGCGCGGACTCCATTGCGGCCTCAACGATAGACAGGCCTTGCGCACGGCGCTCCGATGCGAACTCGGTGATAAGGATGGCTGTTTTCGCCAGCAGACCAATCAACATGATCACACCGGTCTGCAGGTAAATATTGTTCTCCATGCCCGGCAGACCCATCTTGTTGCCGACCCACGAGAAGAAGAACGAACCCATCAGACCGAATGGAACGGACAGCAGCACGGCGAACGGGGTGAGCCATGAGTTATAGAGCGAACCCAGAATAAGGTAAATCAAGATGACGCATATACCATAGATGGCTACCGTCATGTTGCTTTTGGAACTCTCCTCCACCTCACGCGACATCGAGCCGTATTCGTAGCGGCAGGATGTAGGCATGGTTTCTTTGAATACTTCGGCAATCACGTCATGCGCCTGTCCCTCAGAAACACCGTTGCTGGGGGCTATACTGCATGAGATGGACTGGAAGAGGTTGAAACGCTTGAGCGAGGACGAACCTACAACCTCTTTGAGAATAACGAATTGCGAGAGAGGCGCCATTTTGCCGTTGCCCACTTTCACGTACATATTGTCCAGCGAAGATGGGTCTAAACGATACTCAGGAGCCGCTCCTGTCAGGATTCGGTATACCTTGCTGAACTGGTTGAAGTTGCCTACATACGAACCGCCGCAGTATGCACCCAGTGTCTGCATCACATTCTTTGCCGACACACCGGCGCGGTTACACTGAACAGGGTCAACCTCTACTTTGTATTTCGGGAAACGCTCCGAATACGTGGACATCGCGGCTGCTATTTCCGGACGCTCACGCAATTTGGCAAGGAACTTATCCGTATATTGCGAGAACTCCGTCATGTTTCCGCCGCTCAAATCCTGCACTTGAAGGTCGATGTTGCTCGATGAACCGTAACCCGGAATCTGAGGCATCTGGAATGGTATCACGAGGGCGTTCTTGATGGATTGACAATCCAGTGCAAAGCGATAAGCCACTAGGTCGATATAATGGTTGAAGCCCGGACGTTCATCCCAGTTCTTGAGACGGATAATAAGTGTACCGTAACTCGAACCGTTGGACGAAATCATACCGTAACCGCTACTGATGGCATAGCTCTCCATCTCAGGAATGGCTTTCACTTTCTCTTCCACCTGCTTCATAATCTCACCCGTTTCATGGAGACTGGAGCCTTCCGGCGCACGTACCTCGCACAAGATAACACCCTGGTCCTCCTGAGGCACTAATCCTGACGGAAGCACCTTCATAAAGAGCACAAACAGGACCACTGCACCGGCTAACAATACGAAGGAAACCCACGGACGTTTGATATATTTCGTCACGGCTGTCTGGTATTTCGAGAGGATGGCATTATAGCTGGCTTCGTATGCCAGTTTGGTATAGTAGTTGATGCCTTTCCATCCTTTCTTCTCCGGATCCTCTTCTTCGGGCCGCATCATCAATGCGCACAGCGCCGGACACAGCACCAGCGCGCAGACGCAAGACAGACCTACCGAACCGGCAATCGTTATACCGAATTGGGTAAAGAAACTGCCTGATGTTCCGCTCATGAATGTCACAGGGATGAACACTGCCATGAAGACAAGCGTACAGGATATAACGGCTACCGACACTTCGCTCATCGCCTCGCGCGTAGCTTGAATGGCTTGCTCTTTGGGCGAGCCTTGCATCTTGCCGCTCTCCAGCTTCGCCATCACCGCTTCGACAACCACAATCGCATCATCGACGACCGTACCGATGGCAAGCACCAGCGCAAAGAGCGTCAATATATTCAGCGAGAAGCCGGCTACCTTGACGATAGCGAACGTACCGAGCAGCGAAACGATAATCGAGATAGACGGAATAAGCGTGGCCTTGAAATTCTGCAGGAAGAAATAAACGACCAGGATTACAAGGATAATCGCAATAATAAGAGTCTCCACCACATTATGGATAGCGGCAAAAAGGAAGTCGTTGCTGGTCTCTAACACCACGAACTCCAGACCGGCTGGCAGCGTCGGTTTGAGTTGCTGGTATAGCTCATCTATTTTCTGGTTAACCAGCGTGGCATTGGCGCCCGGGGCCTGATTGACGATATAGAATACGCCGGGCATACCATCCATGCTGGACGCCATGGTGTAGCTCTTGGCGCCGATCTCCACGTCTGCCACATCGCGCATATAGAGCACGTTGCCGCTCTCGGTGGTGCGGAGCACAATATTCTCAAACTCCTCAATGGATTTGAGCGTACCTTTGTACTCCATCGGGTATTGGTATGCATTCTCGGACTGCTGACCGAGTGTACCGGTAGAGGTCACAAAGCTCTGTGTCTGGATAGCATAGGTCACATCGGCCGGGTCCAGACCATATTGCGCCATCACGTCCGGCTTGAGCCATATACGCAGCGCATAGGTATTACCCAGGTTCGTCACGTTGCCCACACCGGTGATACGCAACAGACGCGGCTGGATATTGATGTCGATATAGTTGGCGATGAAGTTGTCATCGTATTTGCCGTCGGTGGATTTCAAACCGGCAATCTGCAGAATACTGCTCTGCATCTTTTGCACCTGCACGCCCACTTGCACCACGTCGGCGGGCAGCAATGCCATCGCCTGTTGTACACGGTTCTGTACGTTCACGGTTGCCATATCCGGGTCGGTGCCCTGTTTGAAATAGACCATGATAGACACATCGCCCGTCGAGGAGGCAGAGGAGGTCATATAGGTCATGTTCTCCACACCGTTGATCTGCTCCTCCAAGGGTTGTATGACGGAGGTCATGACGGTATTCGCGTCTGCGCCGGAGTAAGTGGTGGCCACTTGAACGCTCGGAGGCGCTATATTCGGGTACTGCTCAATCGGGAGAGTCTTGAGACAGATAAATCCGATTAACGCAATGACGATGGCTATCGCGCACGCCATCACATGTTTGGATATAAAGATATTGCCTTTCATAATTAGAAAATCACTCGCTGTCCTTCCTGCACATTGTTGGCTCCTTCGGTCACAATCACATCGCCTACCTCCAGACCGGATGTAACGACGAGGTCACGGTCGCTGCCGAAACCGGCGGTCTTCACGATGACGCTGTATGCGCAGCTGTCGGCGCCTACTTTATAGACCAGATATTTGTCCTGCAGACGGACGACTGCATGTTGCGGAACCACCATCACATCCTGAACCGCAATCGGAATAACCACGGTTCCTTGGATGCCGGAATAGAGAATGCCGTCCGGGTTCGGGAAGGTCGCCTTGCAGGTAAGCGCACCTGTCGTGCGGTCCACTGTTCCTGTGACACTCGTAATACGGCCTTTCATCGGATATTCCGATCCGCTCTTGAAGAAGAATGACACATCCGGGAAATGGGCGAGCATATTTTTGTCATGCTGGGCTGCGTCTGCGCGCTCCTCCAGCACCGACTCGCTCACGGAGAACTCGGCGTACATCTTTGCGTTGCCGCTGACCATCGTCAGATAGGTGGACGTGTTCACTTGGTCTCCTGCGAATACAGGCACAGAGCCGATAAGGCCCGACACCGGAGCGGTTATTGTGCAATAGCCGAGGTTCACGCGTGCGCGGTCTGTCGCGGCTTTCGCTTGAGCGGTAGTGGCTATGGCGCGTTTGTAGTCGTTCTCGGAATTATCCAGGATATACTTGCTCACAATACCTTTTGCATACAGGTTCTGGCTGCTCTCGTATTCCAGTTTGGCGCTGCTCTCCGATGCTTGCGCTGCCAGCAGATTGGCCTCGCACGACTCCAGCTCCAGCTGCGCGTTGCGGCTGTCGATACGGAAAAGCACATCGCCTTTCTTCACTTGCTGACCTTCGGTGATGCATACTTCCATCAGCTGTCCGTTCACTTGCGGCTTGATGGTCACATCCGATGTGCCTTTCAGCGTCGCGCTGTATTTCATCGGCAGCGTGATGTCGCTTTTGCTGATGGTCATGGTTGGATACGAAGTGGGTGTCTCTTTGGGCACGTCCAGACCGCAGGCGGTCAGGAATACGGTGCAGATTGCTAAGAGTAGTGATAGATTGTTTGTTTTCATATGTGTTGATATTATTTATGTTCGTTAGGCATTTCCAGAGAGTAGAGTACGGCTTCTGTCTGTCGGAGCGCATTGCGTTTCTTCTGTCCGGCAGCGAAGATAAATGCTTCGGCGGTTACCACGCGTCCGTTCACTTGGTCGAGACGCGTCAGGCTGACGAACGGACCGCCCATCGCTTCGCCGTCCAGCATCTTCCAAAGGCCGCGTGTCTCCATCGCGTAGAATCCGCCGGTCGTGTCCCGCAATGCCGGCACTTGGCGTGTCACGGGCGGGAAATGCTTGTACTCCGTTCCCATATGGCTTCCCGGCACTTGAGCGCTTACCAAGCGGCCCAACACCTCATTCCGCATAGCGAGAATCGACTCGTGGCTGAACTGCTCCTGCGCGGTGTAAGGATAGCTATAGACGATGATATCTTTCCGCATCGGGCCTTTGTTGTTGCAGCACCATACGGCATCCACGTCCAAATCTTCAATCGTCAATTGTACATCTTCAACCGTTATGAAGTCTTCCGGAATGAGCATGTCATAGCCCCATTTGCCGAGTTTCGCGCGGGCGTCCTTGTTGGTGTTGGCGCGATAGAACGTAATCTGCCGTGCCAGCTCTTCCCGCACGAACCATTCGCGCACCGCTTCGCCGTTGCTCTTCCAATAGGCGAGGAATGTCTCCTCATCGGGCGCCTGAATACGGATGAACGCTTGCGGCTTGGACCATACATTCCGCGAGTGCTGAACTTTCATCTGGGTGTATTTATGCTCGTTGATATCGACGAGCAATATGTTTCTCGATGATTTGAATAGGTCGTCAAACTGCCCCGGCGTCACATGGCTCACCGTGAAATACGGCTCCATCTGCGGCAGCGCGTACATATCCGCGCCCATCGTGTTGCACACCGGTTCCTTCACAGACTCGCTGCAAATCACCAAACACTCATAGATACTGCCGGTTGCAGAAGTAAGCAGGCGTTCATTGCTTTTCCCGCAACCGATCATCACCAGCGCTGAGAGCGCCATCAAGACATATTTTCTCATAGTATTCTGCTTTTACGACGGCAAAATTACAAAAAAATCGTGAAATTAGCAAATTTATTGTCAAAAATTTGCATTATTAAGAAAAATTTTGTACTTTTGTGCCGAAATTCATAATCTTGAAGTATAAACCATGATTAATATAGCGTTTTTTGTATGACACTATTTACAGATTCTTTGTATCTCACAAACGACATTGAAGGCTTCCGGGAATGTCGTGAGAAGCGTACGATTTCTTCCGCATCGACGATGACCGTTTTGTTCTGCAAGGCCGGCCATATTGATGTCTTTTATCACGGAGAGATGATTCGCATTAAAAAGAATGATCTCTGGGTGCGTCTCCCGGATTTCAGCCATGACCTTGGTCCGTATGAGATGTCGCCCGATTTTGAATTTATGCAGGTGACGGTGGATGCTGCCATTTACAACCAGATTATGTTCGAGCATATGCGCGTTGAGCCAAACTGGTATGCGAAGCAGGAGTATGTGAAGGAGAATCCTATTTTCCCGCTTAATGAGGTCAGCATTGATTTCTTTGAGACCTATTTCCATTTGCTGACATTGCAGCTGCTGGATAGACCGTCGGCCTATCGCAACCAGATAATGATGCTCATTGCCCGCGGTGCCACCATGGAGATGCTCAATTATATTGACAAGCTCGCTTTGCTCGATGATTCGCCTAATCTGCGCAATACCGTTACGCAGAGCGATTATACCTTCCATGAGTTCACCCGCTTGCTCCAGCAATATCCGCATGAGCGCGAGGTGCAGTGGTATGCGAAGAAACTGGAAATCACGCCGAAATATCTCTCCGAGATTTGCAAGGATGTCAGCGGTAAATCTGCCGGTGAATGGATTGCGGATATCACCGTGGCGGAGATTAAGCATTACCTGCACAACACCACAATGCCCATTCGTGATATTGCGCAAGCGATGGAGTTCCCTAATGCCAGCTTCTTCTGCCAGTATACCAAGAAGCATACTGGCATGACGCCTAACCAATTCCGTAAACAGAAGAAGAATTAAGCGAACAGCGGGTGCTGCATCATCTCTTTGTTCACTTCTGCGCGAACCGATGCTATCACGGTCTCGCTCGTCGGCTCTTGCAGTACGCGGTCGATGAGCTCCACTATCCATGGCATCTTGTCTTCTTTGAGGCCTCGCGTTGTGATAGCCGGTGTGCCGAAGCGCAGACCGGATGTCTGGAATGCTGAGCGGCTGTCGAACGGCACCATATTCTTGTTGGTCGTAATATCGGCGCTCACAAGGGCTTGCTCTGCCACTTTTCCGGTCAGGTCCGGATATTTGGTGCGCAGGTCAATGAGCATGGAGTGGTTGTCCGTACCGCCGGAAATCACTTTGTAACCCATATCCATAAACGCCTGTGCCATGACGGCAGCGTTTTTCTTCACTTGTTTCTGGTAGGTCTTGAAATCCTCCGTCAGCGCTTCTCCGAAGGCTACGGCTTTTGCAGCAATCACATGCTCCAGCGGACCGCCCTGTGTGCCCGGGAACACAGCAGAGTCGAGTAGGGCACTCATCTTCTTGATTTCGCCTTTCGGAGTGGTCTTGCCCCATGGATTGTCGAAATCTTTTCCCATCAGGATGACGCCTCCGCGCGGACCGCGCAACGTCTTATGGGTCGTGCTGGTCACGATATGAGCATATTTGAGCGGGTTGTCCAGCAGTCCGGCAGCAATCAGTCCGGCCGGGTGCGCCATATCGACCATGAATATCGCTCCTATCTCGTCAGCCACGCGGCGGATACGGGCGTAGTCCCATTCGCGGCTGTATGCACTGGCGCCGGCGATAATCAGTTTCGGCTTATGCGTGCGTGCTTTCATCTCCAGGTCGTCGTAATCCACGCGTCCGGTCTCTTCTTTCAGGTCATAACCGATAGCGTTGAACATGATGCCGCTGAAGTTCACAGCCGAGCCGTGGCTGAGGTGCCCGCCGTGACTCAGGTTGAGGCCCATGAAGGTATCTCCGGCTTTGAGGCAGGCCATGAATACAGCCATGTTGGCTTGTGCACCGCTGTGGGGTTGCACGTTCACATATTCGGCGTTAAAGAGTTTTTTGAGTCGGTCACGTGCGATGTTCTCGGCTATATCGACAACCTCGCAGCCGCCGTAGTAGCGGTGTCCGGGATATCCTTCGGCATACTTATTGGTCAGCACGCTGCCCATAGCTTCCATCACTTGGTCGCTCACGAAGTTCTCGCTTGCGATCAGTTCGATACCTTTCATCTGACGTTCACGCTCCTGGCGGATGACATCAAAAATCTCTAAATCTCTATTCATATATTATTTATATTTATCTTCTATTCCAATTCCGCTGCAAAGGTACAACAAATATTTGGAATAAACAAGGATTTAGCGGCAAAAATTTAAATTCATTTATATTTTTAGAGGTAAATCATTGTTGTTCGCACAACTATGCGAACGTAGCTTCGGAGGATTCCTTGTTTGCTTGCAAATAAGGGCGTGCCGAAAGTACAACCAAGCCAAGCAAAGAAGAAGGCGAGCTTGAACTCGCCTTCTTCATCATTCAGTGGCATCGCCACATCATTTGATTATCTGGCCCATAGCATTATAGCGCACGCCGTTCTTCTCAATATAGAGAACACCATTCCGCAAAACCTTCACCGCCTTAACAGAGATTCGTTGTGTTGAATGGGCTTTATGGCTATTTCTTTTTGCGTTTGATAGTGTGTTTGAGTTTCAAAACAGCTAGATTCAACTCTAATTCTGTTTCGGTCTCGGCTGTGGCCATATCATTACCGATAATTGCTCCAATTAGTTCTCCGCTCTTCTTTAATAACCCCTTTTGTTCTTCCTGCTTTTCTGTGTTATTGAGTGCTTTCAACGTGCGTGCGAGTTCTTTGACGGAAGCAAATGTGTCGATGATAGCGATTGTTGTAAGTTCGGCTTGTGGACTTTTCAGTATTGTTGCCATCATATACAAGCCTCGTTCAGTAAACGCATTCGGTGTTACCGTACTGTGTTTCAGTGTGTTAAACCGGTCAAAATTTTTGACCAGTTCGTCTCTCTCTTCTACACTCACGGACAAAACATATCCTTCTGGAAATTTTCTGAGATTATTTTTAACAGCCTGATTTACTTCTTTAGTTTGAACGCCATATAGACTTGCCACATCTCTATCCAAGATAACAGGTTCTCCTCGTAGAAGAATAATCTTATTCTGGACGTCTTCAATAGAGATGGGAATGATGGTTTCATCTGCCGATTTAACAATTGCCTCTTTATGTTTTTCGGTAGCCATAGAAATAACCTTTTTTTTTTCTTAATTTCGGTGCAAAGGTACAACAAATATTTGGAATACACAAGAGAAAAGTGTATTTTGCATATATTTTGCTGTCAATATCGTTCGCATTACGTTCGCATGTCGGACGTCACCATTAGGTGTGTGGATGGTGCAAAAAACAAGCCATGCAAAGAAGAAGGCGAGCCTGAACTCGCCTTCTTCATCATTCAGTGGCATCGCCACATCATTTGATCACCTGGCCCATAGCGTTATAGCGCACGCCGTTCTTCTCAATATAGAGAACACCATTCCGCAAAACCTTCACCGCCTTGCCCTCAACTTCTGTATTGTCGAGAGCGGTTGCTGATTTTTCCGGAACAGTAGTTTCATATTCAGAATAGAGAGAAACTTGATATGACAACGTTATGCCATAATAACGAACATTGTAACTTGCATCCTTATCGTGTGTTACTTTTACACCGCGTACACTTGCGTAATTCTCGGTAGGCATACTCTTGCTGAAAGGATCTCCTTTTTGAGATAGGATAGCATCAGTAAGCATTACTGGGTCGCCTAACGCATTGCCATCTTTGTCAATTAAAACTGCATATACAGAGTTCGCCAAATCTGCCTTAGCAGATCCTCCACCAAGATTAGCGGTTAGTGTTATTGTCTCAGGTTCGATAGGAATAAGTTGAGTGTCTTCTGTTACTTTTACTTGCACATAACGTGTCCCTGGGAAATTATTATCACTACCATCCTGATAATAATCTGTCTTATTTTCAGCATTTACTGTAACTGTAAAATCCTTCGGTTCCGTAGTACCAGATTGCTCAATTACAACCTCGTCGATATCATCTGCAGTCGCAAAGACAGCCCAGAATTCATCGTTAGCCGTAGGAGCCGCAAAAGTAGCAAAGTCTACTAAAGTGGCTGAAGCAGAGGAACCATCAATAGCGGATTCTGCCCAACCCATGAAGGTCTTTGTCTCATATTTTTCATCTAATGTAGGATCGGCAATAGGAACTATCTTATTATCCTCTACAACATATGTTAATTCATCATCTTCTCCGCAAACATGCCATGTAATTGTGTATATATCTTTAACAACTAATGAAAGAGCCACTTCCTTAGCCTCAGCTCCGCCTCCACTGATAGTGATTTTTCCATTAAAATTGCCGGCTTTAGTGGTAACCGGAGTAACGGTTATTTCAGTATCATCAAGGGTTCCATTGACATCAATAGATGCTGGAGAAACTGTAAATGCTGAGTTATTGCTTGTAATAGTCAGCGCGCCTTCAGACAAGGCGACACCACTTACATGGAAACTTTGTGGTACAGGAGTAGTATTGATATTAACTATGCCAAATGCGAGAGCTGTCTCATCCACGGAGATAGTTGGAGTGCTCTTTTCGGCAAAAGTAGCTGTGACAGAGACCGCCTCTGCCGGCATAGTGAATGTCGCTACATTTTCATCGACAACAACGTCTAACGCATTTGCGCTAACTGCAAGTGAATTGAATGTATGTGCATCATCTGCTGTTGCAGTGGCCATAATCTCCGTTCCTGCAATGGCATAACCTTCTTCAGCACCTCCGGCAGTATAATCCAAATCTATAGAGCCACCATTGCCTATTAGATTGATAGCATAAGTTGCAGTAAAATCAGCAGAAACCGTAATCGCGTAATCCGGCATTGTAAGAGTGGAACCTGAGAGAACGGAAGCGGTCACATCATTATCTTCTCCATCTTTTACAGTAATGGTGCCACCGATATAATGATTTACAGCATCTGGAGTAGCAGTAACGGTAAGCTCTGTACCTTCCTTAATTAAAGTACCGCTGGTAATGGGATCTTCTCCATCCACAATAGACATCGCTCCGTGCTCAGGTGCTGTAATAGTAATAGAAGATTTTACAATCTTTTCGTAGAACGTTATACCTGAAATATTTAGTCCACAGTTTTTAGAACCCGTTAACGCCCATGAGATTGTTATTTTGTAGTATAAATCTTTTGACCAAGGAGTAGAAGGAGCTATCTTCAGAGAAGCTGGACAATTAGCCTTTACGATGTTTAATTCTCCTAAATTTTCAGAACTAACTAAATTTGAAAAATTATTATCACTATATGCAGCCACTTCAACACCAGTAATTGTGATGGTAGAACTATTTCCGTTTGCAATGCCTGCTAGTGCCAACACAACAGAATCAACGGGGATAGTTACTTTAGAGTTATACTGAATTGTGGAATTTCCAGATGCTACATTTTTTGTTCCGCATCTCACATATGCAAAAGCTTTGTTGTTGTTGGCGGCATAAGTGAAAGTACATCCGTTGTCAGTCCATTCATCACTACTATATGTACTTTGACTTTGCGTCCATGAAGTAAAAGATACATTCACATCCGCACCCCAAACACTCCCTACAAAGAGGATTGCCGTTAAAAGAGATAAAAGTTTTCTCATAATTTTAATTGATTTTAGTTAAACGATATATTTGTTAATTATTGTTTCAAAAAACATTCAAAGCCTTTATCGTGGTTTTTACGTGGTCATCACGTGGTCATTACGTGGTCATCACGTGGTCATTACGTGGTCATTACGTATACACTATGTGTTCCCACTTGTTGACCCCTATCGGCAAAATTTTCTTTCTAGACAAGACTATGAGAATGACTGATAAAAAAAACTGACACAGAACAACGTTCCATGTCAGACTGATAAATTATTGAAAGGGAAAAATGTTACTTTTGGAAGCGGGAGATGAGATTGTGCGGGTCTTGGCGGGTTGCCCAAACATCCGCAATGTACATGTTGTCGCCCTCAAAGTAATATACAATTCTGCTCAACTTATGAACAAGAATACTTTGCACATCTCCTTCAGGGGACAACTCATATTCAGGAGTTCCGATGTTTGGGTGAGCTGCGACTTGCTTAATCGTCTTATCTGCATCTTCGACGAATTCATTCTCTGCCTCAATACCGAAGCGATTGAAAATGTCATCTCGGATTGCCCAGAAGGCGGCGGCTGCTTGGTCAGACCAGAGGATATTCATACAAGCAAGCGTTTAACGTTTTTGCATTACATCCTCATGGCTCCGGAATTGCCCGGAGGCGAACTGTTGTTTAGCGATGGCGATACGCTCACGCGCTTCATCCCATGTGTATGGTTGAAGGTTCTGCTTGTTGGTAATCATCCATCCCATTCGGTTGGCAAATTGCATCACCAAGGCGACATCACTGGCCGGAATTCTCAAAACTACATCTTCCATTGCTGCGTGTGTTAAATTGTTTACGACCGCAAAGGTACAACAAAAAATTCACATATGCAAATTTTTTGCAACAAAATGCGATTTATCAGTCATTTTCAGTTTGTCAAAGAGCATTTTTTTTTGCGGGTCCTCTTCGCGCGGGTGCGTATTCCTTAAATTATTATACCCTCCCCCGCAAACAAAAGTGACCTACGCAAAACGGGCAACTAGATTGCGTCAAGGTGACGAGTTGCCCCTTTTTGCCAACTACACTTTGCAAAACGGCCTTTTCGTGAAAAACTTGCAAATTTATTTGCATATACCAAAAAAAAGTTGTATCTTTGTGCTCGATTTCAAAACGTCATGCATCATATGAAACGGTTAGTGTCTAATATATGGAAGTATCGAACTTCGTATTACTCTGCTATTCAGGCATGTATGGTGCAAAAATGTCATTAGCGTCTGTTGCTGCGGCAACCATATACGGCGACGATGACATTTTTTTATTGGCCCAAAAGAAACGCCCGTTTTGCGTACGCGCCCCTTCGTACCAACCTGAATAATATTTAGTGCCTCTCTGCCGCACTTGAATCCCGCAGAGAACGACCTTTGAAGTAATGTGTACTTATAGGGAAAAAGTAAAAAATGACTTCCAAATTCATTTTTTTGTGCCAAACTCTTGCATATTCCATTTTTTTGTAGTACCTTTGCAGCGTCAAAGGTAACGAAAGGAGGCCAATTATGCAGACAACAGCACAAACTAATCCTACTGGACAGACACGTCCGGCATGTAGCATGGACTATGCCTTGGCTGACATTGCGGCGGGACGTATCAATCACTATAACTCATTGGAAGAGTTAATAAACAAATTCAAATGATGTATAGTGTTTATACGACTAACCAGTTTGAGAAATCGCTCAAAGAGTGCAAACGCCGCGGTAAACGCATTGAGGATTTGTGGGATGTGGTAGCTATTCTGATGGAGGATGGCTGTTTGCCTGATGCGTTCAAACCGCATATGTTAACGGAAGAGTTCGCCGGACTATGGGAGTGCCATATTGAGGACAATTGGTTGCTTATCTGGAAACAGGACGACAAACAACTTACCTTGTTGTTAACCGATACCGGTTCACATGAGTCTTTGTTTGGAAGAAAGGAGTAGAAAATGAGTGAAGAACTGAGAAAATCACTTGAGAAATCGCTCAAAGAGGCTGAGCGAGGTGAAATCAGCCATTACGAATCATTAGAAGATTTGAAAAAAGAAATCGGATAACTATCCGCATATCACTTTTCTCTATAAGCAGCAATTCCGAAAGGAGTTGTTGCTTTTGTTTGTACACAATTGACCGTACCAACCTCGTACCAATATCGTACCAATCTCGTACCAATCTCGTACCAATCTCGAACCAACAACGGGAGATAAAGGTCTTATAGCGAAGCGGTCTTATAGCATTGAATCCCGACAGTCACCCGACGGTCGCCCGACGGTCAACCGACAGTCAAGGCTGACGTGACGCCGAGGTTAAGCCGAAGTTAAGCCGAGGTTAGACTGCGAAATCCTACAGCGCAGCGGTCCTACAGTGAAACGGTCATAAATATGCAATATTTATAAATAAATCTTTTTATTAACAATTAAATTTTTTATTTTATGAAAAAATTAAAACTCTTTTCTTTGCTGATGCTGCTCTTCGTCGGCGTCACTAGTATTTGGGGCGCAGACATTGTCGTGACGCTGGAGAACATCGGCCATGATCTTGGTTCAACAGCAAATACCACAATGGATTCTGTCGCCATTACGGCAAAAAACACCACAACTTCTTACAAAATCAACTATTATCAATGTAAGAAACAAGGGGAGTCAATGTTGATGACCAAAAGCGTTTCCCCATTTATATCTAACCATACAGCAATGCCTGGAGATATTAAATCCGTCAAGGTTACTATCAATACTGGTGCAGCAAAGGCCACCACATACGATTGTGCCTTCTCTGCTTCCGAATGCACTTCCGCGATATCGGGTGTAGGCGCTGTTAATATTACAGGTGGTAATAGTAACACTTACAACAATCCAAGTGTTACCGGCAAACGATATTTTTGTATCACTCTCGGCAATGCGAATAACGGACAAGTGCTCAGTCTTGAAATTACATGTGCATCCCCGACAGAACCTCTCATAACAACAGAACCAGATTCCATTGGTTTCGGAGTAAAGAATATTTTTAATAACGATGCTGCAAAATCCGGTAGTGCAACAATTAAAGTTACCGGTGCTAACTTAGATTATAATATATCTGCTGCTTTGGATAAAAAAGACAATGGTACTGTTTTCTCATTATCGACAGCCTCTTTAGATAAAGCATCAAGCGCGGCTGATCTCATAGTGTCGTATTCAGTAACGGCTACTGGTTCCTACGACGACACATTGAGACTCACATCTACTGGTGCTCCCACAGTAAAAATCCCCATTACACTCAAGGTGGTTAGCGAGAACCGCATAGTGGACTCATTAACTGTTGCACGATTTGGAGTAGGCGGTAGTTATGCAAATTTTGCTGATAAAGGATGCTTAACAGATGCAGAATATTCCGGATATTGCAAGAAGAATAATAATTCTATTCAAATAACCAACAACAATTCAAGCGGAATAGTTTCTACTTTTTCTGATGGTATCGCTCGTAGCGTGAAAATAAAATGGACAAGTACAACGGCTGATCGTGGAATAAAAATTTATGGTAAGAATACCAAATACACGACATCCGATTTGTCAAACGCCAGCAATATGGGCACAGAAATTGGCTCCATTAGTACTGGAACGGAGACTCCATTAGAAATAGAAGATGACTATGAGTATATAGGCATTATCGCTTATGGAGGAGTAGTATATATAGACTCTATCGCCATCACATGGGCTCCAGTTGCAGACAAACCGGCTGTCACCATTACCGCTCCTGCAGCCGGAGGAACACTGGCTGTTGCAAAATTTGCGAATGGCGCTGAAATGAGTACTGGCGATGAAGTAGCAGAAGGCAAACTTCTTCGTGTAACAGCTGAAGCCAACAATACAACCCATATGGGTGGTACGGTTAAAGTAATCAAAACTGGCGTATTACCCGAAGTTGATGTGACATCTACTGTCATGGCTCATGATACGCTTACAATGCCTGATTACGACGTCACCGTTTCTGCAACCTTTGACCCACGGCCTCGCGTGACTATCAGTCCTAAGAGCCTCAACTTTGGCAACAAAGTAGAACAAGGCGACGCTGAAGATGAAAAAAACTTCACCATCTCTGGCAATGACTTGACAAGTGGCCAATTGACCATCTCGCTGGATGAAAGCATCAAGGATGCTTACACCATTAGCCCTGCATCAATTGATGTAAACGGTACATTAGCGGAAACAACCATTACTGTTACTCCTGTTACTACCAACTTCGGTACATTTAACGGCAACATCAAAGTTAACGGCGGCGGCTTGGCTACAGATACAGCTACGGTGGCTGTTTCGATGACCATCATCGCCAAGAACGCTGTCACTATCACTCAACCTTCCAACGGCGTTATTACCGTAAAGAATGCGGATAACGAAGATGTAGCCTCTGACGCAAGAATTGTTGTTGGTAAGAGAATGAAAGTGACCGTTGCTCCGAATGATTCGACGACTCATCGCGAAACTCTTAAGATTTACAAAACCGATGATGAAGAAACTACGATTTCTGTTGACGAGAACGACTCCATCACGATGCCGAGTTATCCTATTACCATCGAGTCCACCGAGGTTGCTCTCTTCGGTGTTGCATTGGAAGTTAAGGAAGACGGTGCCGCTGCTTCTCACGGTACTTCTGCTACTATGAATGGAGGAACTGCAGATGTATATAAGGCAGCAGGTGAGACCGTGGCATTGACAGCTACACGCGTTACCGGTTATCAGTTTGATAAGTGGACAACTTCCTCCACGGATATTGTAATCGCAGCAGCCGACTCAACCAAAACAAGCATCACTGCTACCATTAACGGAGCAGGTACTATTACGGCTAATTTCCGCGCTGTGCCTGAATTGTTGGTATCCGAAACCGCGCTTGACCTTGAGTACGCTAAATTGGACAGCGCACTCGATGCTAAGACCTTTACCATCTCCGGTGAAAGTCTGGAAGAAGGCGAATTGACGCTCACTTTGGACAACAGTATCAAAGATGCGTTCATTGTTAGCCCGAACCAAGTAGCCGTTAACGGCAAACTGAACACAACAATCATTACTGTTACTCCTGTAACATCCGTTGCCGGCGAGTTCAGCGGTAACCTGACCATCTCAGGTGGCGGACTTGCAGTAGCCAAAACAGTTGCATTGACCTCGGTAATCGAACAAACATACACCGTCACTTGGAACGTCAACGGAACGCCTTCTACCCAGACGGACATTGCAAGTACAGCATTGGTAGCTCCTTCTGCAGGTACCATTTCCGGCAAGACGGTTATAGGCTGGACTGATGCTGCTATAGCAACTAAGACAGATACCAAGCCGACCATCGTATCTCTGCCCACGATGCCTGCAAAAGATACCACGCTCTATGCTCTCTATGCAACCGAAAGTTCCAAAGATTCAGTTCTCACGTTTAGTTATACTTTTACTTCGAGTGATTTTGGCACAAGCAGTTATCCAAGTGTAAATGATGAGGAAATCACTGCAACTTGCACAAAGGATAATCAAAGGACAGCAAAAGTTGCTTTTTCAACTGTGAATGTAATGAATCAGAGCAACTATATACAAGGGAAAGCTAGTACTGGTAAAATATTCAATGCTGCTCCATGGGGCAAAGGTATCAAATCGGTTGATATTACCAACGGAGGTAATGGCGGCAACTTTAGCAAAGGAATTGGAAGTTCTGTAAAACCGACGAGTGTTGGAACGGGTGCTTATTTCCAAGTATATGTAATCAGTGGTTATTGTACAGCTTCTTCATTTACCGTTGCATTCGATAGTACGGTCAATGTAACCACTTACAACGCTTATGTAACTAGAGGCTACGCCGTAACTATTGCTGATGGCATAGAGCATGGTACTATTACTCTTAAGAACGGAACTGCTTCTGTGGAAAGTGGAAGCCTCGTTGCTTACGGCACAACGCTGACCGTTGAAGCAGAGCCTGAAAGTGATCAATACATTTTAAGTTCTCTGCTGGCTAACACAACTGACATCAAAGATGCTATGAGCTTCACGATGGGCAACGAAGCAGTAACTATTGTTGCTGAGTTCATTGACAAGTCAACGGTAGGCATAGACAACACCGAAGTTGTCATTCGATGGTATAAAGAGAGGGGTGCTTCTGCGCTCCTCTTTTGTTCACTCCCTTCCAGCCTGTTCCTTTTTTGACTTACTTGTTCCCTTTTGACACAGCCTGTTCCTTTTTTGATATAGCTTGTTCCCTTTTGGTATAGCTTGTATCTTTTTGCATAGCTTGGTCCCTTTTTGTACCTTCCACACACCTAACGGTGACGTCCGACATGCGAACGACATGCGAACGATATTGACAGCAAAATCAATTGGCTAAGTTACAAAAAACGCAAAATAATTTGCACATGTCAAAAATTATTTGTAATTTTGCAGCGCAAAATATTTAGTGTATCGAATAAATGCAGATATCCAAAATAAAAGAAACAATAAATCCTTAAAAAAACAAACAATTTCTATGTGGTTAAAAGATTCATCTATTGGCCGTAAGTTCGTTATGGCGCTTAGTGGAGCAGCGTTGGTCTTTTTCCTCCTGTTTCACGGTTGCATGAACCTTGCGCTGGTGTTCAGCGAAGAGGCCTACAACGCCATCTGCCGTTTCCTCGGCGCTAATTGGTATGCCGTTATTGGTTCGCTCGGAATCGCGTTCCTCGTACTCGTGCATTTCTGCTATGGTCTGTATCTGACCATCCAGAACCGCGCTGCCCGCGGTAACGACCGCTATGCCGTAACCGACAAGAAGAAAGGCGTCACTTGGGAGAGCGAAAACATGCTCGTCCTCGGATTCACCATCCTTGGCTTCCTCTGCTTGCACCTCTACAATTTCTGGTACAAGATGCAGTTTGCGGAGCTTACCGGCATCCAGACAGGTGCGTTCGATCCTCAAAACGGAGCTGCCTATGTCAAAGCGCTCTTCACTGAGCCTATCTGGGGTCAGGTGTACTGCGTGCTCTACCTCCTCTGGTTCGTCGTTCTCTGGCTGCACCTCAACCACGGTGTGGGCTCGGCTATGACGTCTATGGGCCTCAACAACCTCAAGTGGCAAAAACGCGTCGAAGTAATCAGTACGGTTATGGCTACCCTCGTGGTACTGCCCTTCGCAGTGGTTGTATTGTATTACCTGGGCATGGGAATAGGCATGCTTTGCTAATTGGTAAATGGTAAATGACTAAAAGGTAAATGACTATGGCAAAGAAAGAAGATATGATAGAAGCGGCAAAGAAGACCGCTAAGAAAGTAGCCGTGAAGGCTGCTGCAGCAGCGCTGGACGTGGCTGAAGCAGTGGTAAACAAGGCTGCTGAAGCCCTGGAGGACGCCAAAGAGGCTCCTAAAGCAGAGGCTCCCAAAGCGCAAAAGGCCAAAGCCAGCGCCAAGGCAGAAGTAATCACGCCCGCTATGGCAAAGATTCCTGCAGGCCCGCTGGAGCTCAAATGGACCAACTATAAGAACCATCAGAAACTGGTTAACCCTGCCAACAAACGCCGTCTCGACATCATCGTGGTCGGTACAGGTCTTGCCGGTGCTTCGGCTGCGGCTTCGCTCGCAGAGATGGGATTCAACGTGCTGAACTTCTGTATTCAGGATTCTCCGCGCCGTGCGCACTCTATCGCTGCGCAGGGTGGTATCAACGCGGCGAAGAACTATCAGAACGACGGCGACTCCGTATATCGTCTCTACTACGATACCATCAAAGGTGGTGACTACCGTGCACGCGAGGCGAACGTATATCGTCTGGCAGAGGTGTCCAACAATATTATTGACCAGTGCGTAGCACAGGGCGTTCCTTTCGCACGCGAATACGGAGGTCTGCTGGACAACCGTTCATTCGGTGGCGCACAGGTAAGCCGTACATTCTACGCAAAGGGTCAGACCGGCCAGCAGCTGCTCCTCGGCGCTTACAGCGCGCTGAGCCGCCAGATTGGCAAAGGCAAAGTGAAGATGTATACCCGCTATGAGATGCTCGATATCGTGCTCATCGCAGATGAGAATGGTGAGAAGCGTGCGCGTGGTATCATCGCCCGTAACCTTGTTACCGGCCGCATCGAGCGCTTCTTCGCGCACGCTGTAGTGGTTGGTTCCGGCGGTTATGGCAACACGTTCTTCCTCTCCACCAACGCTATGGCTTCCAACGGTTCGGCTGCTATGCAGATGTACCGCCACGGTGCCTATTTCGCTAACCCCTGCTACGCACAGATCCACCCGACCTGTATCCCGAAACACGGTGATTTCCAGTCCAAACTGACCCTTATGTCCGAGTCGCTCCGTAACGACGGACGTATCTGGGTGCCGAAGAAACTGGAGGACGCAAAACGTCTCCAAGCCGGCGAGATTAAGGGACGCGATATCCCGGAGGAAGACCGCGATTACTATCTCGAGCGTCGCTATCCGGCATTCGGAAACCTCGTTCCGCGTGACGTAGCTTCCCGTGCTGCTAAAGAGCGTTGCGACAAAGGCTACGGCGTAAACAACACCGGTCTGGCTGTGTTCCTCGACTTCAGCGAAGCTATCCAGCGTCTGGGCAAAGACGTAGTGGCTCAGAAATATGGTAACCTCTTCCAGATGTACGAGAAAATCGTGGATGAGAACCCGTACGAGAACCCGATGATGATTTTCCCGGCGATCCACTATACGATGGGTGGTATCTGGGTGGACTACGAGTTGCAGACATCTGTAAAGGGTCTGTTCTGTATCGGCGAGGCGAACTTCTCCGACCACGGAGCAAACCGTCTGGGTGCTTCGGCGCTGATGCAAGGTCTTGCAGATGGCTATTTCGTACTGCCTTATACGATCCAGAATTACCTCGCTGACCAGATCGGTGTACCGCGCATGAGTACCGACCTGCCGGAGTTCGCTGCTGCAGAGAAAGCCGTTCAGGACAAGATCGACCGTCTGATGGCCATCCAAGGCAAGCGTTCGGTAGATAGCATCCATAAAGAGCTGGGTCTCGTTATGTGGGACTTCGTCGGAATGGGTCGTACCGCTGAGGGCCTGAAGGAAGGTATCAAGAAGATTGATGCTATCAAGAAAGAGTTCTGGAGCAATGTATATATTCCGGGCGATGCCAACCATCTCAATAACGAGCTGGAGAAAGCACTCCGTCTGGCTGACTTCATTGAGATCGGCCGTCTGATGGCAGTGGATGCACTCCATCGTGAGGAGAGTTGCGGTGGTCACTTCCGCGAGGAATACCAGACACCGGAAGGAGAAGCACTCCGTCAGGACGACAAGTTCAGCTATGTCGGCTGCTGGAAATATATGGGTGAGGACCAAGAGCCGCAACTCATCAAAGAGCCGCTTGACTACGAGTTCACGGAACGTAAAACACGTAACTATAAGAACTAATTATGGATCAATATATTGATATTAAGGTTCGTGTTTGGAGACAAGCAGGACCTAAGGCTCAGGGTCATTTCGAGACATACGACCTGAAGCATGTATTCCAAGGCGCATCGTTCCTGGAGATGATTGATATTCTGAACGAGCAACTCATTGCAGAGCACAAAGACCCCGTTACCTACGATCACGATTGCCGTGAGGGTATCTGCGGTATGTGCTCGATGTACGTGAATGGTCACCCGCACGGACCAGACAGCGCCATCACCACCTGCCAGCTGCATATGCGTAAGTTCAAAGACGGCGAGACCATCACCGTAGAACCGTGGCGTAGCCGTGCGTTCCCGGTAATCAAAGACCTCATGGTTGATCGTGGCGCGTACGACAAGATTATGCAGGCCGGCGGCTTCGTTTCCGTCAATACCGGCGGTGTGCCTGACGCAAACGCAATTCCTATTCCGAAGCCCGTAGCAGACGAAGCGATGGATGCAGCATCTTGCATCGGTTGCGGCGCTTGTGCAGCGGCATGTAAGAATGGTTCGGCAATGCTCTTCGTAGCTGCTAAGGTTTCGCAGCTTGCTCTGCTGCCGCAAGGCAAGGTAGAGGCTGCGGCTCGTGCCAAAGCGATGGTAGCTAAGATGGATGAGCTCGGCTTCGGTAACTGCACCAACACCGGCGCTTGCGCTGCTGAGTGCCCGAAATCTGTTTCGCTCGCGAATATCGCTCGCCTCAACCGTGAGTTCTTGGCGGCTAAGTTCAAAGACTAAGCAGACGAGCGCGTCGAAAGACCAACACACAGCTCGAGGGCGGCTGATACCCGCCCTCGGTGCACCAACCATCAAACACACTATTATGAGAAAGTTTTTACTCTTTCTATTGTTTCTTCCCGTAATGGCAGGACAGATAGCTGCGCAGTATACTAACCTGACTGTGGCAGATACTCCTACCGAAGAGTATTATTGCATTGAAGGCTACGTCAACGTGATAACAGAGAATAGTTTCAACACTTCATTTAATAATATGACGTTCTGGCTTGCCGACACGCAAGGCAGGGCATCTAGCAATGCAGCCGGCGCATTGTATGTGTACCGCGGCAGACCGGATATTGAGTTGCATGAGGGCGACAGAGTGAGCATCATCGCGAAGATTAAGAAATTCGGTAACTCGGATCTCATAGAGACCGACCCGAATAATGCGCCTGTGACGTGGATTTCATCCGGTCCGGTGGTTCCTCCAAAGGACACTACATATGGTTCGCTCCGCGTGTGCGCGCAAAACCTGGAGAACTACTATTACAATTACACAGAATCTGAGCGTCCGTCATATGACGACGAAGAGGGATTTTGCGAAAAGACGCGTAACATCGTAGATGCCATGCTGAGCATCAATGCAGATATTTATGCGTTCTGCGAGGTGGAAGCCAAACCGATAGTGCTGGAGCAACTGGCAGATACGATGAATGCCCATGCAGGAGCAGCAGGCCGTTATGCCGCAGTGTATGATGGCATTGATTATGACTTCGACGGCATTGACAATCACATTAAGTCCGGCTTTATCTATCGTACGGACAAGGTAGGCACAGTTGGCTATAATTATAGCCCAGTGCGCTATGGCTATTATACCAATACTATGCGTATTCAGGCGTTTGAGCAACTATCCAATGGAGAGAAACTGGTGGTTAGTATGAACCATTTCAAGGCCAAAGACTCGTCTGCGGACGCAGGCGAAGGAACGCGTATCAACAATGCTAATCAGCTGATGCAGACCTTAAACGGCTACATACCGGAAGATGATGATATCTTGGTTCTGGGCGACCTGAACTGCCAATACGGCGAGGCGCCAATCGATATTATTCTTGCATATAATTTTGAGGAACAGATACTTCGCTTCGACAGCACCGCTTTCTCTCACTGCTTCAACGGGGGAGAGTTGATAGACCATGTGTTCGCCAATTCGTCTATGCGGTCGCAAATCGTAGATGCATATGTGAAGCATATTTGCGCCTATAAATGCAATGCGTCGGTGGATAGAGACAAGTCTTATTCGGACCATGACCCATATGTGGTAGAGATTAACTTAGGCGGCGGCGAGCAAGGAATATCCAACGCCAATGCCAAGAGCAGTGCCATCAAAGAACTCCGCCACGGACAGTTGATTATTATCCGCAGCGGAGTAGAATATACGGTAACGGGTCAGCGTGTGCGTTAAGGCGCGTACGCCCGTCTGCGCGCGATAGTTATTGTACGCGCGTGCCTAAGAGATTATAGACCTTGTCATCCCGAACGATGAACACCTGACCATCGCGTAGCACTTTGCGTGCTGTGCGTTTATTTTCCACCGGCTCTAAAGCCGAAGGCGTTTCAGAATAGTTCACGTTGATAGCATAGATATTGATGCCGCTGTTAGCACTACCCATATATATTGTGGTGGCATCGCCGGTGTAGTCATATGTGCGCTTGGCGGCAACGGTGGAGTCAGCATGCATGGTGGTCAATAGCGTTCCTCCGTAGCTGCCGCTATATATATTGAGCGTGCGGTTTTCAGACGATTTCGCGCTAATGAGATATACATCTATTGTGCAAGCGCCTGTTACAGCAAAACTCAGATTGCGGTAGGCAGCATTGCCTGAGCCATTGAACTTAAGCACGTGGGTGAACTTCAGCGTGTCAATCGTTTTGGCGCTTTCAGCTATCGTTACTTTCTTATCACCAGAGGCAGCAATAGTAAGTCCGTTAACCGTAGTTTCGGTAGCGATGTCGCCTGTGAGGGCAGTGAAAGCACTGGTTGAGAAATTCCAGGTTAGAGTAGTGTCTCCCGGTTGCGGAGTCGGTCCAGGTTCCGGATCATCGCCATCACAGGTAGAGGAGATTTCTGCGGTATTGGTGACGGTTAATGTAGCTCCGGCGCCGCAAGAAGAGTTGGTGACATATGTCTTGGCGGACGCAGCGCTCAGTTGGTCATAACTGTATGTAGGCGCCGATACGCTGCCGCTGTTAGAAGGCAGATTTCCTGTGCAGTTAACGAATTTGCAGGCATTGGAACTTCCTCCATATTCACTCCAGATTTTAGAGGGAGAGTTCGCTTTGCCGGCAAAGGTGCAGCCTTCAAAATAGCATTTCGCGTTCTCCGGTCCTACATAGTAGTCCGCTACGGAACTGTTCCAATAACAATTGAGGAAATGCAATTCACAGTTACGGCACCGCGTCATTCGTTGTTTGCATCCTTCGTCCCACCAGCAGTATGCGTAGGTGATGTTATAGGTGCCATCGGACGGTTTGTCGGAACTGCCGGAACCGACGAGATTGGAGAAACGGTGGTCATCTGAGCCGCCAGAACCGCCCGCTTTCGGCTCTTTAAGGTAGCGGAAACGGCACCAGGTGACGGTGATGTTATCGGATGTTCCTTTGATATCGAAGTTGCCATCGCAACCGTCCTGAAAGTCGCAGTGGTCAACCCACACATTCGTTGCCTTATCCAGACAGAGGTTATCCCATCCGTCGCAGTCATATGCGCCCGGACCTTCGAACGTCAGGTTGCGGAGAATGATGTTATTTCCTTTCAGATAGAGAATACCCGAATTGGATTGGTTCTGCTGGTTGGAGATGAGTTTCTTGCCCGGAAGCGCCATGATTGTCAGGTTAGATTTATCCGTAGAGATATGATTTGTTACGGTGATATCCTGCGTAATAATAATAACGCTGTTCTTTTTGCCAAGAGCAGTGGTTAGTTGGCTCTCATTGCTGACGAGCGTAGGTGTAGCGTTTCCGCCACCTGAGACACTATTACCGGCGTAGCCCCACGATGAAGCGGCGCAGTAGTCCACAGCGTGCGCAAGCGCGAAGGGAAAGAGTACAAGCCATGTACAGAAAAGAAACTTTTTCATCATCAATCAATTTTGCGATGCAAAATTACAAATAATTTTTGACATGTGCAAATATTTGTTATTTTTAATAAATAGGCACAAAAAGTATATAATACTATGTATTATATAGTAAGAGCGCTGTTTTGTGCAAATTTAGGGTTCTATCATATGGGTATCCTATGGGTATGGTATGGGTATCCTGTGGTGCGGCTCCGATGAGACTCCGATGAGGCTCCGATGCGCTCCCGATGCGCTGTGGGGACGGAGTAGTGTAGGTGTGCGAAAAGGGAGACCGAAGTCTCCCCTTTCCATTCAAGTACGGTTTAGCCGCTCAACCTGTGTGTGCGGTTTTATTATTGAACCGTTGCAGGCAGATTAGCGAACTTGTGCGCCGTGGATGTTGAACATCTTGTTGTCACGCACGATGTACACGACGCCATCGACGATGACTTTCTGTGCCTTCTCGGTGAGTTCGATATTCTCGATGCCTTGCGGAGCCTCACCGTGGATACCGGTGCCTTTGTAGATTTGAAGCTGAATCTTACCAGCATTGGTTTTACGCTTAGCAATATTACCCTTAACATACATATAGTCGTTTTTAACTACATTAGCATCGGTAGCAGTACTTGAAGCCATAAATTCTCCATAAGCGTCCGCTTCGTCAGCCATATAGAAAGACCATGTGTTGTCCGGATTTTGTTCATACACCTGCACGGCAAATCCCTTCACGATATATTCTTTGGTGTCGGTTGTGGATTTTCCAGCCTCTGCCGGTTCGGGCAGTGCTTGTGCGATTTCAATAGCACGTGCAACAGTAATGGTGTCCGGAGGAGTAGGTACAGGCAGACTATGGTCGCCTTCGGCTTTCTCAATGAATTCTGCAGCGCAGTTTTTAATCTCAATGAGGAACTTATTATCATCAGCGCTCCAGTATTTGGTAAGTTTTCCTCTCAGCAGCACTTTGTCACCGTCAATAACCTGCATAGGCACATCGTTCTCGCTAATGGTGCAACCGTAAGCCTCAAATACAGAGTCCGGAGCATTTAGATCATCAGCCATGAACCAGATTTGGTTCTTGTGATCCAAGCTATACTCTTGTGCGTATACAACAAAGCCGGTAACTTCGTATACATCAAACGAAGTTGCTAATGAATCGAGTGCCATACCAGCAGTTACAGCCTGAGCTACGGTTGCAGGAATAGTGTCCGGTACAATAATAGGAGCACCACCTTCGCCCAGGAAGCGAGCCTCGACGAATTCGACATATTTATTTTTGTCAGAAGCAGTAATTGTCAAATTGTAGATGAATTTATAGTACGCATTGCTCCAGTCTGCTTCCGCAGGACATTCAACAGAAACAACACCGCTTGCTACAAATTCAGGAGTAAACGTAGAAATAGTCTGTGTGAAATTAGAATCAGCGGCCACAATGACAGTCAAAGAATTAACAGTAACATCAGTTGCGATACCATGCTCAATTTCGATTTTAGAGATTTTATCAGCCATCGGAGTTTTGCTGTAAATCACGCGATCTACACCATTAAGGCTTTTACCTCCAATACGTGCAGGATTCATTGTGGTATTGCCCGGTACATTCCATTTAATACCATCGATGGTAACATCGTAGGTGTTTGCATACGCGTTGCCACCACCTTTTGCGTTCGCATACATCAAGGTGTAAATCAGTCCCAATTGCTCAGCCTTCGTGAAGGTCACTTCAACGAGAGGGCTCCAGTTATCGCCATCAAAAGCGCGAGCTTTTATAGTAGTGGTCTGTTTGAGAACAATCGCATTTCTGTACTCCGGTGCAGCCGAACAATCACAGTTGGGATCAGTAGTACCATCAATTGTGTAATAGATGTCGTACGAGCGTGCCTGATAGTCACTAGGCTTGCTCATCGTAACAATCACGCTGTCGGTGAACGAAACCGCGTCGGTGACAATCGGAGCAGGGATGTTCGGGTCAGCAAACAAACTTACGCTAAAAAGCGCAGCAGCGATAAAAGTGAAAAGTTTTTTCATAATTTAAATGAATTTAAATTTTAGATTAAATAAAAAAATTGGTTTAAAATATGTTTTATAACATAATATGTTCGTACATTCACATTTTCGATGCAAAGGTAGGCATTTTTTTCCACATATCCAAATTTATTTGCATTTTTTTGCAAAAAAGTCGAAGCTCTTGCATATGTCATTATTTTTTTGTACCTTTGTGCCCAAATTCGATTTATATGGCAAAACTGTTAATAATAGACGATGAACGGGGTATCCGAAACACACTTCGTGAGATTTTGGCCGATGAAGGTCATGACGTGGACGTGGCGGAGAACGGAAAGCAAGGTCTGGAGATGGCCCGTGCGAAGGTTTACGACCTGATTTTCTCGGATATAAAGATGCCGGAGATGGACGGAATGGAAGTGCTGGCGAAACTCAAAGGAGAAAAAGACGAGGAGTTTTCGAGTGCGGAGACTCCCGTAGTGATGATTTCGGGCCATGGCGACGTGGAGACGGCTGTTCAGGCACTCAAATCAGGGGCGTACGATTTTCTGCTCAAACCGCTGGATTTGAACCGTATTCTGATTACGACGAAGAATGCGCTGGAGTCGAAGAACCTGCGTCAAGAGACCAAACAGTTGCGCAAGAAAATCATCGCTAAAGGTGCGCAGATGATCGGTGAGAGTGCGGCTATCACGCATGTGCGCGAGATAATAGATAAGGTGGCTCCGACGGAAGCGCGTGTGCTGATAACCGGACAGAACGGAACGGGTAAGGAAGTGGTGGCGCACATGATTCATGAGCACTCGGCGCGCGCTAACGGTCCGATGGTGGAGGTTAACTGCGCTGCCATTCCTTCGGAACTGATAGAGAGTGAGCTGTTTGGCCATATGAAAGGTTCGTTCACCGGCGCAGTGAAAGACCGCGCGGGGAAATTCGAACAGGCGGACGGCGGTACGTTGTTTCTGGATGAGATTGGCGACATGAGCCTTCCGGCACAGACGAAAGTGCTTCGTGCGCTTCAGGAGAGCGAGATTACGCGCGTGGGTTCGGACAAAGCCATCAAAGTGAATGTGCGTGTGCTGGCAGCGACGAACAAAGACCTGCAGAAAGAGATAGCAGAAGGCAATTTCCGCGAGGACCTCTTCCATCGTCTGAACGTCATTCCGATTCATGTGCCGGCGCTCAACGACCGCATCGAAGATATCCCGCTGCTGGTGGATTATTTCTCGGCGCAGATATGCGAAGAGCAGGGTATTGCGCGTAAGAATTTCGAGGGTTCGGCCATCAAAGCGCTGCAGGCGAAGCAATGGACGGGCAATATCCGGCAGTTGCGGAACGTGGTGGAGCGGCTGATTATTCTTGGCGGAGCGAAGATTACCAAAGAGGATGTGGAGGCATATGCGTGAGAAGAAATGATTCTCAAGGAACTGAACATATTGAATTACCGGAATATACGGGAGGCGAGTTTGGCGTTTGGCGACAAACTCAACTGCTTCGTGGGGCTGAACGGACAAGGGAAGACGAATGTGCTGGATGCGATTTATCTGCTGAGTTTCGCGAAATCGGCTTTTACTGCTCAGGACAGCCTGAATATCACGCACGGTGAGGAGATGGCGATGGTTCAGGGGGTGTATAGCACAGAGTCGAAAGAAGAAAGACCGTCCCTGCAGGACTCAAAGCAACCGGAGGATGGTGTAACAACCACTATCTCCTGCGGCATCAGGCGGGGACAGAAGAAACAGTTCCGCAAAGACAAGAAAGATTATCAGCGGTTGATAGACCATATAGGCCTTATTCCGCTGGTGATGATAAGCCCGAGTGACCAGCAACTGATAGACGAGGGTTCGGACGAACGCAGACGTTTTATGGACGTGGTTATCAGTCAGTTAGACCGAAAATATCTGGATTGCTTGACCAAATACAATGCGCTGCTCAAACAACGAAATGCGCTGCTCAAGAAATATGCCGATGCCGGTGTGACGCCGGACGATTTGCTGGAAGTGATGGAATGGCAAATGGTGGAACCGGCGGAGTATATTTTTAAAGCAAGAACGGAGTTTTTTGAGGCGTTTAAGCCCTATTTTGAGCGGGTTTATCAACAAATAAAAAATGAAGAGTCGGAAGTGCCGGTACTGCGGTATGTGAGCCAGTTGCAGGACCGCGATTTGCGTGAAGCATATGTGAGGACGCGTCAGCGGGATATGATTCTTGGGTGGACAAGTCAGGGTATTCATAAAGACGATTTGGAAATGCGGCTTGGCGAGTATCCGCTCAAGCAGGTAGGTTCGCAAGGGCAGCAACGCACCTTTGTGCTCGCGATGAAATTGGCACAGTGTTTGTATCTTGGAGAATCAGGAATCAGGAGTCAGGAATCAGGACAAAAACCAATACTCTTGCTGGATGATATTTTCGACCGATTGGACAGCGAACGGGTGGAGCGCATCGTAGAGATGGTTCAGGGCGACGAGTTCGGGCAGATATTTATTACCGACACCGATCGTCAGCACTTGACGGAAATCTTGCGACCCAATGAGAATGCGAAGATTTTCCATGTAGAGGGAGGAAGAATTGAGAATTGAGAGTTGAGAAAGATTAGATACATATTTGCTATTTGTCTGTTGTTCTGCAGCTTGGCGGGCAATAGTCAGATACAGTTCCGCGGGGCGTGGATAGCGACCGTGGCGAATATAGACTGGCCTTCAGAAGAGGCGGTGGGTCATACCGACCTGCAGTTAGATGAGATGATTTGGCTGCTGGATTCGCTGCAGAGCATCGGCGTCAATGCCATCATTTTTCAAGTTCGTCCAACGGCAGATGCCCTCTATTACAGCGAGTTAGAACCTGTGAGTCATTGGTTGACCGGCGTTCAGGGCAGTTGGGTTGAGCAAGTGCCATGGGACCCGTTGGAGTGGACGATTGACGAAGCGCACAAGCGCGATATGGAAGTGCATGTATGGCTTAATCCATACCGCGTGAACCTTGCGAGGACCGATACGTCCATGCTGAGTTCCAATCATATCATGCGCCGCCATCCGGATTGGTTCTGGGAATACAACAAACAGTGGTACTTCAATCCCGGTCTGGAAGAGACGCGCGACTGGATATGCACGGTGGTGAGCGATATTGTGGAGCGCTATGATATTCAAGCCATTCATATGGATGATTATTTCTATCCTTATCCTGTGGGTGGCAAACCGCTGCCAGACACGCTGACTTTCAAGGAGAACCCGCGCGGCTATGACAACATCGCCGATTGGCGGCGTAACAACGTAGATATGGCGATTCAAGACCTCAGTGCCACCATTCATGAGTGCCGTCCGGGTGTGGAGTTCGGCATTTCACCATTCGGTGTATGGCGGAACGCAAGCGTTGATACAACGGGCAGTGCGACACAAGCCGGTATTACCAATTTTGATGACCTGTACGCCAATATCCGTCTGTGGATTCAGGCGGGTTGGATAGATTATGTGCTGCCGCAACTATACTGGGAGATTGGCAAGAAAGTGGCTGATTATCAAGTGCTTGCCAACTGGTGGGCGAAAGAGGTACGCGGCACAAATTGCAAGTTATATATCGGTATGGCGCCTTATCGCCTGGAAGGCGCTTCTCCGAAGACGGCTTGGGGGCAAGGGAATGAAATCGGGCGGCAGATGCGTCTGAACCGAACCATTCCGGAAATCAGCGGTGAGTGCTTTTATTCCTCCCGTCCGCTGCTACGCAACCCGCGGCATGTATGCGACACGATACAAAGCTTTCAATAAAACACCAATACCATGAAAATACAGTTTCTCGGCGCGACGCGTGAGGTGACAGGCAGCAAACACCTTATCACGACCGATTCCGGACACACTATTCTGCTGGACTGCGGCATGTATCAGGGCAAAGGAATGGAGACCGATGCCGACAACCGCGAATTGGGTTTCGACCCATCTACGATTGATTGTGTGGTACTGAGCCACGCTCATATCGACCATTCGGGGCTTATTCCGTACATCGTCAAACTGGGTTTCAAAGGCGACATTTACTGCACGCCCGCAACGCGTGACCTTTGTTCGCTTATGCTGACCGACACGGCGTTTATCCAGGAACAGGACGTGCGGACATACAACAAGAAAATCGACCGCCAGAACCCGCATAAGGAGAAGGGCAAGAAATACAAAGTGGAACCGCTGTACGGGCAACAGGACGTGAACAAGGCGATGCGGCAGTTTGTGACGTACGGTTATGACCGCCGCTTCCGTCTGTTCGACGACGTCCTGCTGACATTCACCAATTCCGGTCACATGCTCGGCGGTGCGATTTGCTCGCTGGAGATTTACGAAGAGGACGAGACGGGTCAGAAACGATGGAAACGGCTTACGTACACAGGCGATATCGGCCGGGCGCAGAGCCATATTCTGCCCAGCCCGATGCTATTCCCGCAATGCGACTACCTCATCTGCGAATCGACCTACGGCGACCGCTTGCACGAAGACCAGTTGGTGACTGAAGAGCAGCTGCTGGGCGTGGTGGAAGACACTTGTGTGTACCGCAAAGGACAGCTTCTCATCCCCTCTTTCTCGGTCGGACGGACGCAGGAAATCGTATATGTGCTGAACCAGCTCTATAACGACGGTCGGCTTCCGCATATACCCGTTTATGTTGATTCGCCGATGTCCACCAATGCCACGGAGATTTTCCGGATGTATCCGGACGAACTGTCCGATGAGGTGCAGGACACTCTGCGCTACGATTCCGACCCGTTCGGTTTCAACACGCTGCGCTATATCACGGATATCCGCGAGTCGAAAGCGCTGAACCATAAAGAGGAACCGTGTATTATCATCTCGGCGAGCGGTATGTTAGAGGCCGGCCGTATCAAACACCATGTGGCGAACCATATCTCCGACCCGCGCTGCACCATCCTCATCATCGGCTACTGCTCACCAACCACCCTGGGTGCGCGTATTCAGGAACCGGGTTTGCAGTGGATATCCATCTTCGGTCTCGACCGGCGTATCAAGGCGCAGATAACCAAGATAGAAGGATTCTCGGGACACGGCGACTGGAAAGAGATGATTGACTATATTACGCGCAGCCAGCAGATAGACCAAGTGAAGCGCGTGTTTGTTGTACACGGCGAGGAAGCATCGGCGGAGGCATATAAAGACCATCTACTCGATGCAGGATTCAAGCATGTGGAAGTGCCCGAAAAAGGCAAAATTGCGGAACTGTAGCAAATAAATAAGACGAAAATTTGCATATGTCGAAATTTATTAGTACCTTTGCAGCCAATTTAGGTGAACGGGCAGTTGTGCGCCCCAAGCCGTAAACATTTGTAGGTTTATAAAAATATGATTAAGATTACTTTTCCGGACGGAAGTGTCCGTGAATACGAGAGCGGCATCACGCCGCTGCAAATTGCTGAGTCTATCAGCAGTCGTCTGGCGCAGGACATTCTCTGCGCGAGTATCAATGACCAAATCGTAGAACTGAACCACCCCATCACAGAGGATGCGGCAATCAAGTTGCATAAATGGGAGGATGCGGAGGCCAAACACGCCTTCTGGCATACCTCGTCGCACCTCATGGCAGAGGCGCTGCAGGAATTGTATCCGGGCATTCAGTTCGGTATCGGTCCGGCTATCGAGAACGGATTTTACTACGATGTGATGCCTCCTGAGGGCGTTGTTATCAAGGATAGTGATTTTGCCGCTATCGAGAACAAGATGATGGAGTTGCGTGCGAAGAAAGAAGTGCTTCAGAAACGCGCCATCTCCAAAGCAGATGCGCTGAAGGCCTTCGGCGACAAGGGACAGAGTTATAAATGCGAGTTGATTTCCGAGTTAGAAGACGGTTCTATCACCACCTATACGCAGGGTGCGTTCACCGACCTTTGCCGTGGTCCGCACCTCTTGAGCACCGAGCCGATAAAGGCAGTCAAAGTGCTGTCGTGCGCTGCGGCTTACTGGCGCGGCGATGAGAAACGCCCGATGATGACGCGTATATACGGCATCTCGTTCCCCAAGAAAGCGATGCTGGACGAGTACCTGACGCTGCTTGAGGAGGCGAAGAAACGCGACCACCGTAAGATTGGCAAGGAACTTGAACTATTCATGTTCAGCGATATGGTCGGCAAAGGTTTGCCTATCTGGTTGCCGAAAGGAACAGCGCTTCGTCTGCGTCTGGAGGATTTCCTTAAGAAGATTCAGAAACGCTATGGTTATCAGCAAGTTATCACTCCGCACATCGGTTCCAAGAATCTGTATATGACTTCGGGGCACTGGGACCACTACGGCAAGGATTCGTTCCAACCGATTACTACGCCGGAGGAAGGCGAGGTTTATCTGCTTAAGCCGATGAACTGTCCTCACCACTGTGCGATTTACAAGAACAGTCCTCGTTCGTACAAAGACCTGCCGTTCCGCTGCGCGGAGTTCGGTACCGTTTATCGCTATGAGCAGAGCGGCGAGCTCCACGGTCTCACACGTGTCCGTTCCTTTACGCAGGATGACGCGCATATCTTCTGCCGTCAGGACCAGGTGAAAGAGGAGTTCATCCGCGTTATGGAGATTATCGAAATCATCTTCAAAGCGTTGGACTTCGAGAATTTCGAGGCCCAGATATCGTTGCGCGACCCGAATAACACCACTAAATATGTCGGTTCCGACGAGGTATGGGCGATGGCTGAACAAGCTATCATCGATGCCTGCAAAGAGAAGAACCTGCCTGCGCGTGTTGAGTATGGTGAGGCAGCATTCTACGGTCCGAAGCTTGACTTTATGGTCAAGGATGCTCTTGGTCGTCGTTGGCAGCTCGGTACTATTCAGGTGGACTATAACCTGCCGGAGCGCTTTGAACTGGAGTACACGGGCGAGGATAACCAGAAACACCGTCCGGTGATGATTCACCGTGCGCCGTTTGGCTCTATGGAGCGCTTCGTGGCTGTGCTTATCGAGCATACAGCCGGTAAGTTCCCGCTCTGGCTCACGCCGGACCAAGCTGTTGTGCTGCCAATCTCCGAGAAGAGCAATGAGTACGCATGGAAGGTGAAAGAGATGCTGGAGGCACAGGATGTGCGCGTCATCGTAGATGACCGTAACGAGAAACTGGGCCGTAAGATACGTGACAACGAACTCAAGCGTATTCCGTATATGCTTATCGTGGGCGAGAAAGAGGCAGAGGAAGGTCTGGTGTCCGTTCGTCAGCAAGGCGCTGAAGAGAAGGGTCAGATGACCGTGCAGCAGTTTGCGGACTTTATCAACGAGACCGTAAAGGCACAGATGAGTGCCTATTAATCTGCAAAAATACTAACGCCGAAAAGCCGCGAGCACAATCGCGGTGGCAATAGAAACATTGAGGCTTTCGACTACGTCGGAGGCCTCTTTGTTTGGGTAACTTGGAATACGGATAGGGTGGGTGACCAATTGACGCACAAGTTCGGTTATACCGTTTCCTTCGTTGCCCATGATGATTACTTCGTGACCGTCTCCGCCTGTTAGATTGCGTTGCTGCAACACTTCGTACATGTTCTTGCCGTCCAGGAGCGTACCGTAAATCCTGATTCCTGACTCCTGGTTCTTGATTCCTTCTATCCACTCCGGCAAATCGACATAGTGCAGTCGCACGCGTGCCAGAGCACCCATTGTGGCTTGCACTACCTTCGGATTGTAACAATCCGCCGTGTCGCGTGAGCAGAAGATATCGTGCACACCGAACCAGTCGCAGGTCCGAATGATAGTGCCCAGATTGCCGGGGTCTTGTATTCCGTCCAGGGCAAGGATAAGACTGGCTTCTTTACCCGCAAAGGGTACGATTGTTTCGCCTGACAGACCACTGGCGCTCACCGCCTTTTTGAAGACTCCGATGACTCCCTGCGGCGTGCGCAGGCCGGACATCTGCTCGAGTTCAGACCGCGTTGCTGACAGAGTACGGACCGGCTCAGCCTGACAGAGTACGGACTGATTAGGTCTGTAATCTGTACTCAGTATTCTGTATTCCAACTCAAAGCCCTTGCGCAGTTCCTCTACGCATTTCTCGCCTTCGGCGACAAACAAACCTAGTTCGTCACGGAACTTTTTCTGCTGCAGGCTGCGCACTAACTTGACTTGTGCTTTGCTTATTTTCTCCATACATTCAAACATTACTATTGTTCTTAATCGGTCTGTGCAGTGGTTTGCAGGCTTTTCCATCGATGTAGTCCATAGATGCAGTTGGCGCACCAGAACGCATACTGAACCGCCATGCAATAATCGCCTGCCCGCAGCCACAAAGCTACGCTGAGAATATCGACAGCGAGCCAGAAGAACCAGTGCTCACGAAACGCGAGAATCATCAATATTTGCGCCACGAGTGCCGGCATGGTGGTGAAGGCATCCAAGTAGGGTTGCGTATCATCGGTCCACCTCTCCAATCCCCAACCTACAAGCCAAGAGCCAACCAATGTAGACACGATAAGAAGAAGTATTGTGCAGAGTTTGAGCCGACGCACTGTGATGATGTTTTTTGATTCGCTCAATCGTCTGCGCCATACATATACGCCATATATCATCGTGATGAAATAGTAAGCATTCATGGCAATCTCTCCGTAGAAGCGCTGGGTGTAGCACAGATAGGTGTAAGTGCCAACCTGCGCAAATCCAAATGCGTACGTGAGAATATTCCCTTGCGAAGCAAGGCATACCGAGCAAACACCCAAACAGCCACTGAGCAACGACAACCATGTGTCATGCGGCATGAGAAAATATGTGACCACCTGAATGAGCAGCCCCAATGCGAGGAAACTATAATCAAACCACTTGCGATTGGTCATTACTTCTTCTTTTCGGGTTTAATCAGTTCCTTCGGCTTCGATTTCATCTGCTCAACGGCAGTGTAATCCCATTCTTGCTCGAAGTCCCAGTTGGACTTCGTCTGAATCTTATCCGGGTAATAATATATCCGTTCCGGTTGCCGTTTGTGTTCCCAACTGCCAGTCGTCCATCTGCCATCGCCGTTTTCATCGAGATACAGGCGCATATAATAGGTGTCGGGCTTGAGATGCTCGAAGAAAGCTCCTTGCTCCGTGGCGGGCAATTCGCGTATCACTTCGTCCTTGCCATTGAGCAGTTGGATACGTGCTTTGGGTTCAAAAGGCTTGAGGATGACGCGGAGAGTGGAGTAATCAGCAGGAGTCTTGACCTGTAGCGTATACTTAGCAGCAATATGGGTGACGCCATAAACATCATATAGCGCTGCGCTGTCAATGGTCAGGTCATATTCTCCGTTCGGCTGCAAATCCGCGAGGATGGTGAGTTTCATTGGCAGCGTATCGTAGGGCGCAATGCTGAAAGGTACGGGTTTGAGCATCGTGTCGATATGTTCGTACAGATGGAAGGCCTCATGCGGGATGAGTGACAGCGGTGTAGAACAACTGATCCATAGCGTGTCGTACATCTCGAAACCTTTGCGAGCGTTCGTCTTCAGTTCCAGACGGCGGTTTCTATTCTGCCGTTCCTGCGCCTCTTTCGCCTTCGCATTGAGTTTTGGTGCTCTCCATACAGCACGTATAGTATCGGTGTACCACACTAGATTATATACCGAATCAGAATGTCGATACCGTGCCTCGAGGAAGATGCTATCCTGCGCAATGGCTATGCTATCTGTGAGCCAAATGGTCACTGTGTCGCCATGCATCGAGAAAGCAGGGTGCATATATGGCGTCGGGTCTATCCAAGCGGAGTCAGATTTCGTCGAGTCAATCTCCGACGGACGCATCGCGCGCCATGTAGGCAGGCTATCCGGCGAGGATGAGAAGAGCATAGTTATCTGATGCTGCACATCCCGGTTCACTTTCTGCAAGTACAGTTTCTGCTGGAATTCTTTGAATAAAAAGAGTGCTGTCATCGGCCCGTGCGACTCCATTACCGGCATCAATAGCGGGTCCGGCGTGATGGAATCACCTTGCAGCGAATCGGCCTGCAAAGAATCGATAAGGAGTGAATCCATATGCAGGGAGTCATGCGACAAGCTGTCTGTTGTATGAACATGCGCGTGTATGGGTGCAGATAGTGAAGCTGACACCGTGATAGGTTCATCAGCGAAAGCCAGTGCCTCCCCGACGGTCAAACGATAGTCACGTCCGATATCATCCACTGCGTAGATATTATATGTTCCCGGATGGATGTTTCCGATACGGAAACCGCCGGCTGAATCGGTCTTGGCGATGCGGAGGAAGGGGAGACGCGTGAAAGCCGAATCGGACCTGTCACGATGAATACCCACGAGAATGCCTTGAATCGGGTTGAGCGTTTCTGCGTTATACACATGGCCGAAATGCACCAATGTGTCAATCTCCGGACCCGTGGAGAAATAGAACGAAAAACCATGCAGTGGCACTTTCTCCCTGTAGTCACAAACCGCATCACCGAAATCGATGGTGTAGGTTGTGCTATCATGCAGCGAGTCCTTAAACTGAACAATCAGTTTCTTACCGCGCTGCTTGACATCCGGCGGATTTTGCTGCGGCGGGGACATCATGAGGTTACCCACGATGTTATTGAGCTGTATATACTCATCGAAGGTAACCTCAATGCGGTCTCCGTGGAAGTTGAGCGCACCTATCTCCGGGTCAGAGTATAACGGTATCGGCGGGATGGTGTCTTTTGGTCCACCCTGCGGTCCGATACCTCTGTTCGCACAACTGACGAGCAACAAGGTTGTTCCTATTATTGCCAGAAATCGCTTCAATGTTTTTCTATCGTTTACCAAGCCAAACTTGAAGCTCCAAGAATAGCAGCATCGCTATCCTTAAGAACAGAGATGGAAACAGGAATCTTACCCTTCCAAATAGGCATGAGGTTCTCGTCCAGCGCTTCGCGTATGGGGTCCATAATCCAGTGGCCGGACTTCGTCAGACCACCGAAGAGGATGATAGCCTCCGGGCTGGAGAAATGGACGAAGTCTGCCAGTTTCTGTCCCAGCAGATGTCCTGTGTAGTCGAATATCTGTTTCGCTACAAGGTCTCCCTTTTCGGCAGCATCAAACACATCTTTGGAAGTGATATGGTCAATATCCTCCACTTGGCGCAGCAGTGTCGGCTGCGTGGTGGACGTGACAATCTCCTTGGCGGTGCGTGCTACACCGGTAGCAGAAGCATACGCTTCAATACAGCCCTTCTGACCGCAACCACAGAGACGTCCGTTGCCGCTATGGTCGATTTTGCAGTGACCCAACTCGCCGGCGAAACCATCGTGACCGTACAGCAGTTTGCCGTCTATCACGATACCCGAACCGACACCGGTGCCCAGCGTGATGACGATGAAATTCTTCATGCCTCGCGCCGAGCCGTAAATCATTTCGCCTTGCGCCGCTGCATTAGCATCATTGGTGATGGTGCATTTGACACCCATCCGCTCGCTGATGAGTTTGGCGAAAGGCACGACACCTTTCCACGGCAGGTTCGGAGCCTGCTCAATGCAGCCTGAGTAGAAGTTGGCATTGGGCGCACCGCAACCGATACCGACGATGTCGCTCATTGAAAGACCTTCTTCCTTCACCAGATTCTTCATTCCTTCGCAGAGCACATCGCAATATTCATCTATATCCGGATATTTGGGCGTTGGAATAGAGTTCCAGCGCAACACTTTACCTTCATCACTTACTAAACCAAACTTGGTGCCTGTTCCACCCAAGTCTATACCTAAAGCATACTTCTTCATGGTTAATCAATTTTAATATCAGTATTTACATTTTTGCTACCCCACAGTGCGTAATAGAGGATGAACGCTACGCCAATAACGGGCACGATATAACTCAGCAGGCAGTTATGCGCCGCAACGATACTTTGGATATACGGTACAACACCTCCGCCGACCACCATCATCATGAAGATACCCGACGCTTTCGCTGTGTATTTACCCAGACCTTCAGTGGCCATATTGAATATAGAAGTCCACATCACAGAAGTGCATAGACCACAGAGGACGAGCAGCGTAGATGCTAACGGCACATCGATGACAGCACCCTGCACGATACTCTTGACCATGATACTATCGCCTATGCACATGGCGGCTACCATCAGCGCGATAGCTGCACTCGCTACGCAGATGACCATCGTGCGGCTGCTTACTTTGCCACCGATGGCCGAACCGATGAAGCGGCCGATGAGCATCAGCAGCCAGTAGCGGCCGGCGATCAGACCTGCGGCAGCAAAACCAATTTTCGGTGTCAGATAACTAATCAGCGTGGCAGGAATACCTACCTCTACACCGACATAGAAGAAGATAGCAATCACACCCAGCGTCAAATGACGGAAAGCCCACGGGCTGCGCTCGTACACCACTTCCTGACCTGCTCCGGCAGGTTCAGCGAGCGGCGTGAGACGAATGATGAGATAGATGACAGCAAACACAGCCATCGCTATATAAAGCACCACATTCACATCCGCAATACCCTTACCCGCAAGACTTTCGCCAATGATGGCACCTACGAGCATCGGCGTCAAGGCGCCGGAGAGCGAGTTGAGCGTACCGCCGATCATATTCAACTGGTTACCGCGGTTACCGCCGCCACCCAGCAGGTTCAGCATCGGGTTCACAACGGTATTGAGCATACATACGCAGAAACCGCCCAGCAAGGCACCGAACAGATAAACCGCAAAGCTGTCAAACACACCACTCAGCCACTGAACGGAGATACCGATGAAGCCCAGGAAGATAGCAGTCAGCGCCGTACGCTTGTAACCATACTTCGACAAGATGTTTCCTGCCGGAATACCCATGATAAGGTAGGCAAGAAAATTGAAGAGGTTACCTAACATACCCATTCGTTCAGCTTGCGCGGGGTCGTCAAACGAAGCGCCCCAGATTTTACCTACAGGAGCGGCCAAATTGGTGACAAAAGAAATCATTGCGTAGAGAAACATCATCGCAACAATCGTGATAATTGTCAAAGACTTGTTTTGTTGTTTTGTTTCCATAATATTAAACTTGAAATTATAATTTTAAATTAATGTAATTCCTTCTCCAAGAAGCGTAAAATACGCTCATGCATATGTTGCGCGTTATTGCCGTTGCGCAGATGGTGGTTGTCGTCCGGATAGAGCTGCATCTCAAATTGCTTGTCCGCGCGGACGAGAGCATCGATATACTGCAGGGTGTGCTGCACATGTACATTGTCATCGCCTGTGCCGTGGATGATGAGCACTTCGCCCGTCAGGTCGGCAGCTCTGTTGAGCAGCGACGCCTCTTCATAGCCGCGGTCGTTCACCTGCGGACGACGCATATAGCGCTCCGTGTATGCGCTGTCATACAGCCGCCAGTCCGTTACCGGCGCAATTGCCACGCCGGCTTTGAAAGGATGGTTCTTCTGACTCATCGTGAAGAGCGTCTCATAGCCGCCGTAGGACCAGCCGAGCAATGCCATACGCGAGCCGTCGATGTCTTCGCGGCGAGCCATATAGTTAGCCGCCGCTATCAGGTCCTCTGCCTCTTTCTGCCCCAGACTCATGTAGGTCTCATTGCGCCATGCCCGTCCTTTGCAATCGCTGCCGCGCGGGTCCACAATCAGCACCGCATAACCGGCTTCCACCAGCGCGTATTCGAATTTCTTACGCCATCGATTAAGCACCCGTTGGCTCGCTGGACCGCTATAGTGCATGATGATTAATGGCTGTTGGCTGTTAGCTGCCATCTGTTGACTTTTGAGCAGCATCGCTTCCAGTTGTTGACCATTTTTATTGGGGATGGTTATTAGTTCCGGCTCAGGGAGCGAGTGGCTTTTCCATAGCTGTTGAGTCTCAGTATTGTCTAGGATTACACCGAGATAAGTCGCTTTTGCCCCTTTGATACCATAGAGCGTGTATGTATTGGGCGTGGTGAAGGACTGGAAACAATCTATCATCTTCTTGCCATCCTTGGAGAAGCGTGCGCTGTGCATACCCTCTTCGGTGGTCAGTTGTGTGCTTTCGCTTTTTTTGAAGTTGACGGCATAGACTTGTCGCGTGGCGGGTGTAGGAGCGGCCTGGTAATACAGCATTTGCGTTTTTTCGTCCACAGCATACAGCGCAGTTACGTCAATGCCTTCCGGCGTGAGTGCCTGCATTTTGCTTCCATCGTGTGCATATAGAAAAGCTTGCCGCCATCCGTTTTGCTCACTCAGTACAACCACACGCCCATCATTCATCCACAGCCATTCGTCAAACAGGCTGTAGTCCACAAAATACAGCTTGCTCTCGCTGCGATACCATGGGCTGGCAACTGTCGATCTGGCATTGCATGAAAGCACTTCCGCTTTTGTCTGGTCGCGGTTGACGCGCAGCACGAACAGGGTGTTGTCGTCTTTCCAGCGTAGGCGCGGGAAATAGACATCTGCGTTCTCTTTGTTCACCTGCATGGTTAGGATGCCTTTCGTGGCTACATCATACACACAAACGCTTGCTTTGGCGTTGCTGCAACCTGCTTTGGGGTAACGCAAACTGTCTATACTCGGATATTGTGCATTCAGATATTTCTCATATGTAAAACTCGGCACTTCGCGTTCATCAAGGCGAACGAATGCCAATTGTTTCGAATCGGGACTCCATGCAAACAGCGCCGTGGTGGCAAATTCCTCTTCGTATAACCAGTCAGCAATGCCGCTTATGATATCTGTATTCTCCTCTTTGGTTACCGCCACTTCTGTGCCGAAATCGAGTTTGTGGATATACAGGTTGTTTCCTTTAGCAAACGCCACATAGCGTCCATTCGGACTCATCACCGCATCGCGCACCTTTCCGAGGCTCATACCGGCACCGAGTTGCTTGCGCGTGTGGCGCATCGTATCAATGACATACCAGTCTGCCAGCCTGGAGTGGCGGAAGATACGTTCTTCGTTCTCGCACTCCAGCCGATAGCGAAAGGCTGTCGGGTCTGTGTTTCCCAAAATACTGTCCTGCTCTGCAATGGAGAGTTTCTGTGCATTGTAGTCACCGTTCAAAATCCCGGTGAGCACTGTACATATAATCAGTAATAACCTCATTTCTTTCTTAAATATTTTTGTCCGTCAATTATTATCAAATCGTAGTTGCCGAAGTGCATAAGAATTCGCTCTCCTGCAGATGGTGCACTTGGTGCATTCTCAATATCCTGCGGGCTCTCGGGATGGCAGGTTATTATCGGGTCTGTCTTTGGAACCGGCAGGAGCAAAGCCATCGGTGAAGGCCCCGGATTTGCTTGTAGCAGACCGGCATAGAAGTCATAACCATCTCCGCTCATGATATTGAGCCATAGCACATAGTTCTTTTGGTTAACGGTGGTGTAGAAAAGCGTTTCTTCGCCGTCGTGATAGACCTGCCACGGCGATGCTATAGCCGCCATGTCCGTGCCGGAATAGCCGATAGGCGTTTGCGTTGCATGATGCGTGATGAAGGCGGTGTTTTCAGCGGTGAACGTGATGTCGTAATACTGGTTCGGATCGTTATGCTGAATGCTGTTAAAATCCATCCGGCCATCCTCCGGAACACCTGTAAGCGCTATCTCGACAGCGCGGTTGACATACTGATATATGCCCGACTCCAACTCCGTTGCGTACACCTCTTCCGGTATGTTGTTGAAGCGATATGTTGCCCAAAGCGTACGGTCGCTATTCATATAAAACCGCTCGCCGGCAGGATATAGAGCATACAGATAATCAGGTGTTTCCCAGAACTCTATGCCTGACCATCCGATGAACTGCCACTGCGCGGTATCCGGCATACAGGGCAAAAGCACACCTTGCATACCCGCTTCCTCCGTCAACGTAGCATAGACACGGCTGCCGTTCATCAGCGTAACAGTATATGCCGGCCGTGAAGCATAAGTGATGGTAAAAGCATCTACATAGAGTGAGTTTTGAGTGCCGCTCACCGTGATAGTTAGTGCGTTTACGTTATTTTTCTGCCCAGAGAACACTTGTACCGCGTTGCTCACACTCTGCCAAGTAACACTCATGTTGGCCAAAGACGTATTGTCGGCCATTACAGAAATCTGCCCTGCACCTGCGTTTTTATTCGAGCGCATAGCCAGACTCACACTCTCTATCGTGATACCGTTCAAATTACTCAAACTGAGAGTTGCCACATCGCCGGCCCGCACATGTCCTGCGTTATAAGTATTGCTATACGAGACATTTATATCGTACGGCACGGTGGAGTCATCGCTCAAGTGGACAGTGTTTTTATCTACCACCGTCCATGTCATTGTTGCCAATAAAACCAATAAAAGTTTCATCCATGTACAATTTACGGCGCAAAGATACAAAAAATAAATGATATACGCAAGAATTTAATAATGATTTATTAAATTAATTGCTTTGAAATAGCGAGAAAAGGCATGTATATGGCGATTTTAACCAAAAGAAGCGGCCAACAGGTCGCTTCTTTTGGTTGGTAGTATCATCCGTCAAACCGTTGCTACGATATCCCAGACGAAAGCTCGGACGCCCACTTCCTCGTTGCGCATGTCGAGTTTCTTGACGGATTCGAGAAGTGCAGGCACTTGGTCATCTTCCACAACGGTGATGACGCAGGAGTTCATCTCGGGCCAGGCGTGCGTACCACGACGGGGTTCACCGCCGTTGGTACCACGACCTTGTACCTGCTCAAAGAACGTGAAGCCTTTGACACCCAACACGTCCAACATATATTCGACTCTACCTGTGTTCGCTTGGTTGAACACGATCATAACACTTTTCATGAGGTCAATTATTTCTTTACTTTAAGATCCATAAATATGAATTTTTTGCGGAGGGCTTCCTGTTTGTCGCGGTCGCCGTGCTTGGTCATCGAGCCATAGAGGACAGGCACGAGGAATAGCGTCAGGAAGGTGGAGACGGTCAGACCGCCGATGACGACGATACCTAACGGTTGCCACATTTCGGCTCCTTCACCCGAGCTGACAGCCATCGGCACCATACCTAAGATGGTGGTGAATGCAGTCATGAGGATAGGACGAATACGGCTACGACCGGACATGGAGATAGCCTTATTGAGTTCGTATCCCCGTTCGCGCATAAGATTGATATAATCCACCAGCACGATACCATTCTTCACCACAATACCGACAAGCAAGACGATACCCAAGGCTCCGATCATATCCAGGCTTCGGCCTGTGAGCCACAGCGCAAGGATAACACCTGTGAAGGCAGGGAAGATGGTCAACATGATAATAAACGGCATGAGCAGACTCTCAAACTGCGAAGCCATGGTGATATAGACGAGCAGAATAATCAGCATACCCAACAAAATCATATCGCCGAAGGTCTCCTGTTGGTCTTCATAGGTACCCGCCAGTTGGACCGAATAACCGACCGGCAGGTCGAGTTCCGGCACTACTTTCTCATTAATCTGGCTTGCCAACTCACCCAGTGAAGTCTTATATGGCGTTACCTTGACGGTAACGATACGCTGACGCGACTTACGCTCGATGGTAGGCGGAGCCCAATATTCGCCTATAGAGGCGACCTCCGACAGTTTGATTCTCGAACCCGTGGGTGTCGGAATGGTCAGGTCCATCACATCGGAGAGCGAGTTACGGTCCTCTTCGCGGAGGCGCACGACAATATCGTGTTCGGAACCATCGTCTTTGAGATAGCCGCAGTTCATACCCGCTACGCGGTTACGCAGGTAGGTTGAGATAGTGGCTGAACTCAAGCCCAGACGCGAAGCTTTCTCTTTATCGATCGTGATTTTGATATCCGGACGGTCGTCCTCGCGGCTGATATTCACGTCACGCGCTCCGGGCAATGCCATACAGAGGCGGCGTGTCTGGTCGGCAAGCTGACTTGTTTTATCGAAATCATAACCGTAAATCTCCACGTTGACAGTATTGCCGCTTCCGCCACCGCCGGGGCCGTTGGAGGCTACCTGACACTGGTATTCCACAATCTCCGGATAGCGCGCCATCTCTTCACGGAGCACCTCCGCGATTTCCCAGATGGTCTTATCACGCTCCCATTTCTTATTGAGACGTACGGTCATGGAGATTTTGTTATTCATCGTGCTTGAGAACAACGCCGCAATCGTGGCATCATCATTCGAACCGGCAGAGGTGTTGATAAGCTCAATCTCCGGCACAAGCACCATGAAGCGAGTCTCCAGTGCGCGTGCGGTCTTCAGCGTCTCTTCGATACGTGTACCGCGCTGCAGCTTGACGGTGACGGACAGACGTCCGTTATCCTGCTCTTGCATGAAGTCGGTACCGATGTGACCGGTGAAGACTGGAATCAGCGAGAGGCCGAAGATGCCGAAGATGACCATAATTGTAATGGCTTTGTGACGCAGGCACCATCCGAGCGATTTCTCATACCAGGCGTCAATAACATCCAGCATGTGCACCACGGTGCGTTCGTACCAGCCTTTCTTGCCTGCTTCATCATCGATGAGGTTTCCGTTCTCGTCCACATGCACTTTCTTGGCTTTAAGCAGCTTGGAGCAGAGCATCGGCGTTAAGGAGATAGCGACGAGCGTTGAGGTACAGCAGACTACCGTCACAATCCAGCCCAGTTCGTGGAACATGATACCGGCCATACCATTCAACATGGTCAACGGTACGAACACAGCCACGAGCACAAGGGTTGTTGCGATGACAGACACCCAAACCTCGTTGGTCGCATAGATAGCCGCCTCATGCGGGTCTTCTCCACGCTCGACGTGGCGGGTGATGTTCTCCAAGACCACAATCGCATCGTCCACCACCATACCGATAGCAATGGTGAGCGAACAGAGCGAGATGATATTGAGCGACGAATCGGCAACACCCAGATAGATAAATGCCACGATAAGGGCGATAGGAATGGTGATACCGATGATCAGCGTAGCACGCCATTTGCCGAGGAAGAAGAGCACGACGAGCACGACGAAGAGCAGCGCGTACATGACGGACTCTTCGAGCGAGTTGATGGAGTTCTGGATAGTATCCGATAGGTCGTAAATCTTCTCCACCTTAACATCCGACGGCAACTGCTTCTGTATCTCTTCCAGTTTCTGACGTACCTGACGGCAAATCTTGACGGTGTTGGCACCGGTCTGCTTGGCGATGATAAGACGAACAGACTCTCGTCCGTTGGTCTTTTCATCCAGCGTCAGGTCTTTGATGGTATCCTTGACGGTGGCAATATCGCGGATGAAGACCTGCTGTCCCTGCGGTGTCATAGTGACCATGAGGTCCTCAATCTCGCTGGACTCGATGTACTCGGAGCGCACCTGCATCTGGTATTGCTCCTGCGGCATCTTAACGGTACCGGACGAGAGGTTGAGGTTGTTGGCCTGCACCACTTGTCCCACTTGCTCGATGGTCAGCCCGTAAGCATCCAGTTTCTGCTGGTCAATGTTGATATAGACATAGCGTTCCGGCGCACCCGAGAGGGAGATATTTCCAATTCCGTCCACTTGGTTAAGCTGCGGAATGACTTCGTCATTGAGAATCTTATCCAAGCCCGCGTAGGTCTCGTCAGCCGTGATAGAGTATTGCGCAACCGGCATGGCGGAGGTCGAGAGCTTGAAGATCATCGGCGTACCGCAGTTGTCCGGCAGGTTACTCTTGGTCATATCCACATATGAGCGGACGTCGTTCACCGCCTCATCCATGTTGGCGCCCCATTCGAGTTCGAGCATCACCATGGACATGTTATCCTTCGATTGCGAAGTGATATGCTTGAGGTGGTCAACGGAGGTCAACGCGTTCTCCATATATTTGGTCACGTTGGTCTCCATCTCGGACGCTGAGGCACCCGGATAGGTTGTCATAACTGTGATGTACGGTGGATCCATCTGCGGGAACATATCCACCGGCAGTTTGAGAAAACTAAAGACACCGATGACGATGACAGCGATGAAAATCAACGCCGTGGTCACCGGTTTTTGTATTGCTGATTTATAAATAGCCATAATTATTCAACTACATTGATTTTTACTCCATCGACGAGTTTGTGTTGGCCGGTGGTGACTAATTCTACACCCGGCACGATTTCCGGAGAGATGATTTCTATCTCCTGGTCGAAGCGTTGGCCGAGTTCGACAGCTACGCGTTTTGCGCGTCCGTTCTCGTTGATGAAAACATAGCGGTCATTGGCGCCGACCAGTTTCTCTACTGTCTGATACGGGGCTACAATCACTTTCGCCTTGCCCAGACCGATGGTGGTTGTCACATACATACCCGGACGCAAGAGGTACTTGCCATTCGGGATGACGATTTTGGCCTGGAAGGTGTGGCTTGAGGCATCAATGGTAGGATAAACGATTTCCACTGTAGCGGGGAAGGTCTGTCCCGGATAAATCTCCGAGGTGAGCGTCAGTTTCATACCGGCTTTGAACATCGGGAAATAGCTCTCCGGGATAGCTACAAGCGCTTTGAGCTTGTCTATCTGCGTCAAAACCAATATCGGCTGACCGCTGTACAACTCACCGTCCTCATAGTTCTTAGCCGCAATAACACCGGCAAAAGGAGCTTTGACGTAGGTGTTTGTTTGCAGGAAGTCGAGTTGCTCCTTGGTCGAGTTATACTGTGTAATGACTTGGTCGTACTGTTGCTGTGTAGCCGATCCGGAGCGCAGAAGTTGCGTGATACGATTCTTCTCTACCTCAAGGTTAGCCATCGAAATTTTGGTGGTTTTGTACTGGGTCTGGTCCATACGAACGAGATCTGTCCCTTTGGATACCCGGTCTCCTACCTCGCGGTAGATATGCTCAATCTTACCGGTGATGGAGGGTGCCACATTCTGGGTGAGATAGCCCTGAAGGTTAGTGGAAACTGTGATTTCGCGCTCTATCTCACGCGGTTGGAGTACGGTGGTGCGAACTTGCTCCACGCGCTCTTCCTCCTGCGTAGCAGTACTTTCCTTGCTGCCGCAACCTATGAGCGCCAAGGCTGCGAGGAGATACATAAAGTTCTTTTTCATATATTTATTTATTCAAAAATTCTTCAAGACTGGATTGCGCGTTGATCAGTGTCAACATGGCGTTGACGTAGGTCGATTGCGCGTTGATGAGGTCGTTGGACGCGTTGGTCAGTTCGAGGTTTGACGCAGCGCCCCATTTATACTTCTCCGTGGCGGAGTTAAAGACACGTTTGGATACCTCGATATTATCCTTCTCGTTCATGTAGGTCTCATAGGCGTTGGTGAGGTCAAAGCAGAGCTGGCGATATTGGATAGAGAGGTTGTCGGTCGTCTCAGAGAGGGTGTTTTTTGCCCGCTCATAAGCAATCTTCTTTTCTACCACTCCCGCCGCACGTTTGGCTGACGACCAAAGCGGCATCTTGACGGTAACCTGCAACACATTCGGCGGCGTCATACGCATACCGCCCTCTCCATAATACCTCTGGTTCTGGTAGTTATACGCAAGTGCGATAGTCGGTCCATAAGCCCATCCCGCCATGTGTACATTCCGTTTGGCGAGTTCGGCAGAGCGCTCAACGGTTTGATAATCAAGGTTATTGCGGATGTCGAACTCATCACTAAGAAGCGTTAGAATTCTCTCGGGCGAGAGGATAGCGTCAATACTATCGGTGAGAACCAATTCTGTTGCCACGGGCACGTCCAGCAGAACTTTGAGACTGTTGGTGGCAAGCTCGATATTCCGTTTCTGAGAATTAATCGAGTTCTTCAGTGTATTGACACGCACGCGAATCTGGTCGGCCGCTGTCTGCTCGGCGGCTCCGGCGTCCACAGAGTTCTGGGTAATCTGCTCCAGGTTCTGTATGTTCGCTAAAGAGGAATCCAGAAGGTTCGTAATACTCTGAAGAGCGAGCACGGAGACGTAGCTGCTCATCACGGAGCTACGGAGCTGGTCTTCCGATTTCTCAAGGGCAATCTTCTTCATCTGGATGGCGATATTATTGAGAAGCACTCCCACAATCCCCTGTCCGTTGATACCAATAGAAGCGGTAACGCCGAGAGCACCGAGGTTCGGCATTTGGATATCAACATTTCTACCTTGCATGGATAGGGTTGCGCGATAGTCAAAATAGTTGCTATAGGCATATGATCCATCCGCCTGTGGCAGCATAGCTGCGATAGTCTGCCAGCGCTTGGCATATTCTTCCTGCACGGCGAGGGAGGCGTTCTTAAGAGACCGGTTTTGCTTTACTGCATAATCTTGCGCCTCGCTAAGGCTCAAGCTGAGGGAAGCAGGTGTCTCTTTGCGGAGGTCACGCGAGCCATGCGTAGCCGCCATCACATGGTCTTCCGCCATCATTGTGGCACTCATGACCAGTGCCGAGATTACAAAAAATATTTTTCTCATTATTGTAGTGTATTTTTTTACGTGGTTATTACGTAGTCATTACGTAGTCAATACGTGGTCATTACCTTATACCGATTTATTGCTTTTTTCATTAAACAGCTTTAAACCTTCTTCACTCAAAATTCCTCTCACAAATACATCCATAGCGGTGTGTGCGAGCTGGTGCATGTTATGGTTGTGCGCCTCAATCTCCTCAAAGTCGCGAATGGCATCGTTGTGAATCTTGGCAAAGAGCACCGCCGTTAATTCTATATTAAGGTTTGCGCGTACGAGACCTTCATTCACGCCGAGTTCCAGATAGCGCATCAGATACTCTTTCTGCATATCGAAGCACTTAACCTGAAAATCCGCGAATTGACGAGGATAGTATTTCTTCAGATCATACACCAGTTGCGGCACTCTGCGTACGTCGTTTTTCTCCGCCTCCTGATGTTTAACAAACGCCTTCACCAGTTTCCGGAAATCGTTCTGCGCCAACAACTCCTTCATCTTACATTCCATGTAATCGATATTGGCTTGCAGCATCTGTTCGATGAGCTCGTCCTTGGACGCAAAATAGACGTAGAAGGTCTTCTTCGACATACCTAATTCGCGGCAAATATCGTCGATAGAGACACTGCGAATTCCGAGGCGAAAGAATAGTTCGCCTGCCGTCCGAATAATATGTACTTTTTGATCATTCATACTGGGGATAGCAAAAACGGCTGCAAAGGTACAAAAAATATTTGATATGCGCAAGAGATTTGGAAACTTTTTTCACTTTTATAGTTTCCTTGTTAACTTGACTTTGCAAAAATAAGGAGCTCCTCTATTAGAACTCCTTATCGTATAGCGTGTGATATTCGATACTGCGAATTTACAAATTCCGTACAGCGTTCATAAACTGCTCGCCGCGGTCTTCGTAGGATTTGAAAAGATCGAACGATGCGCAGCAGGGTGATAGCAGTACTGTATCGCCTTCCTTGGCAGCATGGTATGCGCCCTGTATGGCGTCGTGCAAATTATCGGTGTCGATGATAGTTATCGGTTGTTTGCCGTCGGCTGTTAGCTTTTGGTTTAATTGCCCGAAATGCTCGCGCAACTTCTCGTTATGCAGCCCCATGAACACTAATGTATGGCATTTCTCGCCTACCAAATCGTCTATCTCGCTATAGTCGTTGCCTTTGTCTTTTCCGCCAAGGATGAGCACGGTAGGCGTGGTCATGGACTCTAACGCGTACCAGCATGAGTTGACATTCGTCGCCTTGCTATCGTTAATCCATCGCACGCCGCGCACGGTAGCTACATACTGCAAGCGGTGCTCCACGCCCTTGAAACTCATCAGACTCTCGCGGATGACATCTTTCTTGATATTCAGCACATTAGCAGCAATAGTGGCAGCCATCGAGTTCAGCACGTTATGCCGTCCCTTGAGCGCCAACTCGTCTTCGCCAATAGGTAGCGGATTCGGGCAAGTGAAACCATAAGGATAGAGCGTCGCACCGATGGCGTGATTTTCCCGGAGTGTCCGGAGACATCTATCAATAACCGGGTCTTCCGCCCAGTAAATGAAGGCATCGTCGGCTGTCTGATTGCGTGTGATGCGGAACTTGGCATCGACATAGTTCTGGAATTTGAAATCATAGCGGTCCAGATGGTCCGGCGTGATGTTCAGCAAGATGGCGATATCGGCTTTGAAATCGTACATGTTGTCCAATTGGAAGGACGATAGCTCAATCACATAATAATCATGGTCCTCATGCGCCACTTGCAAGGCCAGCGAATTACCGATATTGCCCGCCAGACCTACATTGAGTCCTGCCTGCTTCAGGATATAGAAAATCAGCGAAGTAGTGGTCGTCTTGCCGTTCGAACCCGTGATACAAATCATCTTGGCGTTCGTGTAACGTGCCGCGAACTCTATCTCCGAAATGATAGGCGTGCCTTGTGCCTGCAATTTCTGAATGAGCGGCGCCGTCAACGGGATACCCGGTGACTTGATGATTTCGTCCGCATTGAGAATGAGTTCCTCGCTATGCTTGCCGTCTTCCCATTTGACGCCGTTCTGGTCCAGCAACGCACGGTACGGCTCACTAATCGTACCGCAATCGCTCACGAACACGTCGAAGCCTTTCTCCTTGGCGAGGATAGCTGCTCCCGAGCCGCTTTCCCCCGCGCCTAATACAACAATTCGCTTATTCATTTTTATCTTTCGTCTTTTATCTTATTTTCAAAGTTAATATGGTTATGGCTGCTAAGATCAGCGTCACGATGCAGAAACGCAGCACGATTTTCGTTTCATGATGCAGATTGCTACCGCCTTTGAATTTGATGATACAACTCGGATCATTCTTCAGTACCTGCTCCACGGATGTGCGGAAATGGTCATGGAGCGGCGTGCGTTTCCAGATACGGACGTGCTGTCCGCGTTTCTTATAGAATTTATATACCTGCGTCTGAATAATAACGCTGATGCTCTCCATCAGGAATACGCCGCAGAGCACAGGAATCAGTAACTCCTTGTGAATCACCATCGCGCATACACCGATGATGCCGCCTACCGTCAAACTGCCCGTGTCGCCCAGGAAAACCTGTGCCGGGAAACCGTTGAACCAGAGGTAACCGACCAGCGCACCCACGAACGAAGCGAGGAAGACTACTATCTCTTCGCTGCCCGGGATGTACATCACATCGAAATACTCCGCCCAGACCACACTACCGCTTGTGTAGGCAAGTATCAGAAGCGCCACGCCGATGATGGCGGAGTTACCTGCGCACATACCGTCCATGCCGTCGTTCAGGTTCGCGCCGTTGGACACTGCTGCTACCACAAACACAGTCAGCAGCACGAAGAAAATCCAGCCTGCGCGGTATTTATTTGAGTCGCCGAGCCATGAGAAGAGGTCCGCATAATTGAAGTTATGGTGCTTTACGAACGGAATAGTGGTCTGCGTGGACTTGATTTCCGGCGTCTTCTCAAATACCTCGATGTTGTTCTCGATGCGGTGCGTCACGGTCTCGCTGATAGACACAGCCGGACAGAAACGCAGCGTCAGACCTACGATGAGTCCCAGCGCCACTTGTCCGGCGATTTTCACCCATCCGTTCAAGCCGTCTTTGTTCTTCTTGAAGGTCTTGATATAGTCATCCGCAAAACCCAGCGCACCCATCAACAGCGTCGTGATGAGCATCAAAATCATATACACGTTGGACAACTTACCCAGTAGCAGGCACGGCAGCAGAATGGCCGTAATGACGATGATGCCGCCCATCGTCGGCACACCTTTTTTGCCCACATTGAACGGGTCGGTCTTCTCGTCACGCTGCGTCTCGCTGATATGATGGCGCTTCATGAAATTGATAAACCAGTTGCCGAACCAGATGCTCACGCACAGCGCAATGATGCCTGCGGTGATGGCGCGGAAGGAGATGTAGGTGAATAATCGCGCACCTATCACATGCCCATACGCACTTTGTATCCACTCAAATAAATGATATAACATATAATTTCAAATTTTCAAATCTCAAATCTAAAATCTCAAATGTTCGCATACTTGCGAACTTCCTCATGGTCGTCAAAATGATGCTTGACGCCTTTGATGATTTGGTAGTCCTCATGTCCTTTGCCGGCAATAAGGATAACATCGCCCTCTTGCGCCAGCGTGCAGGCTGTCTGAATGGCGGCCGCACGGTCTTCGATGACCAGTGTGCTGCGCAACTCCTCTGCCGTCAGACCGTCCGTCATATCTTTCAGAATATCCTTCGGTTCCTCGTCACGCGGGTTGTCGGAGGTTAGTATCAACTGCTCGCTGCCGCGTTTCGCTATCTGCGCCATCATCGGCCGTTTACCCTTGTCTCTGTTGCCGCCGCAACCGATAACTGTAATCAATTTTGGCTTTTGTCTTTCGTCTTTGAGCGCAGCGGTCTTTCGACTATCCAAAATCTCGCGTATCGTCTGAATCACATTCTCCACAGCGTCCGGCGTGTGCGCATAATCTACTATCGCGGTCCACCCTTTGCTGCTGCGAATGGTCTCAAAGCGGCCGTTCACCGGTTTCAGTGTACTGAGTACACGCAGCACTTCTAATTCCTCGAAACCCAGACACATTGCTGCGCCGTAGATACAGAGCAGATTGCTCACGTTGAATCGTCCCACCAACGGCACAAACACTTCTTTCCCGTTGATATTCAGCATCATACCATCAAAGCCTTCTTCCAAAATCTGTGCCTTATAATCGGCCAACGAATGGGTGGAGTAGGTCTTCACCTCCGCCTTGCAGTTTTGGGTCATCACAAGCCCGTTCTTGTCGTCTTTGTTGGTCACCGCAAACGCATTTTTCTTCAACCCGTCAAACAGCCGTTTCTTCGTGTCGCGGTAGTTGTCGAAGGTCTTATGATAATCGATATGGTCACGCGTCAGATTTGTAAACAGCGCCCCGTCGAAGTCCAGACCGGCAATGCGTTCTTGCGCGATAGCGTGGCTGCTCACCTCCATAAACGCGTATGTACAGCCCGCATCCACCATCCTGCGTAACAAACCGTTCAGCTCAATCGCGTCCGGCGTTGTGTGCGTCGCGGCCACAGCTTCATCCTCGATATAATTGACCACCGTGGAAAGCAGGCCTGCTTTGTGCCCTAACGCGCGCACGAGTTTATATAATAAGGTAGCGATGGTCGTCTTGCCGTTTGTGCCCGTCACGCCTACCAGCGTCAGCGCTTTGCTCGGCTCGCCGAACCATTTGCTGGCTAACAGACCTAACGCCTTATCGGTGTTCTCCACCAGCACAAAAGTACATTGTCCATTGTCCATCGTCCTTTGTCCATTGTCCATTGTCCTTTGTCCTTTGTCCATGTACTCTCTCTTGCTCAGCACTACCGCCGCCGCGCCTTGTGCGACACAGCCATCAATGAATGTATGTCCATCTACTGCTGTGCCCACCTGCGCAACAAACAGGTCGCCCGGACCTATCTTGCGGCTGTCGAAATGAATACCGTGAATCTCTTTGTCCGTGTTGCCGAACACTTCTAACGGCTCAATCGCTGTCAATAATTCGGATAGAAGCATATAATTTTTAATTCTTAATTTTTAATTTCTTTTATCAAGATGGCGAACGCCGTCTCGATACACATAGCACCCCGTGTATGCCATCGTCTTCTCAGCTATCACGCGTACGGTGGAACCGCAGTCCATGCCGGCGTCATACGGATATTGCGGGTCCTCTATCATGCAGATGCACGTGTAGCGCGGGTTCTCTTCCGGGAAATAGCCGACGAATGTCATTCGGTGATGACGACCCGAATATCCGTGTCCGGGGATATACAGCTGCGCGGTACCTGTCTTGCCGGCGATGCTCACCAGACTCGATTGTGCCTTTCGGCTCCATTGTTTCTTGGCGGCGGTGCCTAAATGGTCGTCCCATACCACGTCATGCAGCGCACCTTGAATATCTTGCAGCGTACGGCTTCCGCAGATGGACGATTCCACCGTTTCCGGCCGGAAAGTACGCACATCCTCGCCGTTCTGTTGAATAGACGTAACCAGCATCGGACGCATCATCCGCCCGTTGTTGGCGATGGCGTTGTAGAACATCAGCAGCTGCATCGGACTCAGCTCCACCGAATAACCGTAACTCATCTTACTCAGCGTCACGGTGTCTCTCGGCACGTCGATACGCGCTTTCTCTGCGCCCGGTATCTCGCAATACACACTGTCGGTCAACCCCATTTTCTCTATCTTGCGGACGAACTTACGCGCCGACCCTTCGTAACTGCGGGTGATGAGTTTCGCCAAGGCGATGTTACTCGACACAGCCAGGGCTGAACGAACGGTTAGCAGCGTATCCATCGGGTGCGCGTCAGTATGCGTGACGGTGAAGTATTTCCATGGCTGCCTGTTCACGCTCACCGTGTCGGTGATGCGAATCTTGCCGTCATCCAATGCCGCCACCAAAGCGATGGTCTTGAAGGTCGAACCGGGTTCTACACGCTGCACGGCATGGTTCTGCGCCTCGTAGTATTCGCCGTCTTTCGAGCGGTCGAGGTTGGCGATGGCGCGAATATAGCCCGTCTGTGTCTCCATGAGGATGCAGCAGCCCCATTTCGCACTACGTTCGGCTGTCTTCACCATTAGCGCGTGCTCCACGATGTCCTGCAGGTTCGCGTCTATCGTCGTCACCACGTCCAGACCGTCCTGAGCCTCTTCAATAGGCACCGACTCATACCGTCCGCCGATTTTTTGAATACTGCTCATGCCGTCAACGCCGCGCAACTCTTTGTCAAAACCTTTCTCCAAACCCGAGTTACCGCCACCGCCTTCACCGTAGATGCTGCCGATAGTGCGGCTTGCCAGAAGACCGTACGGCTTGATACGCCGGTGCTGGTCTTCAAAGAAAATACCGCTCTTGTATTTGCCTTTCTTGATCAGCTTGTTCTGCTCCAGAGCCTGTCGCTGAAGATAATTGATGCGGTGGTCGCACACGCGCAGACGTTTCTCGCCTTTGCGGTACGCGTGCAAGAGACGCGCTTTGTATTCTGCCTGCGAATGCTCACCCACGATAGTAGCCAAGTCCAGAGCCAGCGTGTCTATATATTGCTTGAAAAGCGCACCGTTCTTCTGATGAAGCGCCTCCACGCGCGTATCCATATATACATAGTATTGCGGCATACTGCTGGCTAACAGACGACCGTTGCAATCTAAAATATTGCCGCGGTTGGCTTGTATCGGACGGTTGGTCGGCACTTGTTTCTCCGCCACTTTGAGCCATGCTTCGCGCTCAACGGCCTGAATATAAATGATTTTGCCCACCACAGCAACAAAACCCAACGCTATCACGATAAAGATTATCGCGAATCGCCATACAGTATTTCTTTGCTCGTCAGACATTTGTTATTTGTTAATTTTAGTCGGCGGCACAGTATTCTCTTGCAGCGCACTTCCGTTTATATGCAGGCTCTCTATCACTTGGCTCTGACGCGTTGCGTTGGTCAGTTGTGCGCTTATCGTCATGTAGCGGAATTTGGCGTCCAGCATCTCTTTCTTCGTGTCCGTTAGACGGTGTTGCTGTTTGGCGGATTGATAACCCATTAGAATATACAGAAACACAAGCACAACAATCAATCCGATCAGCGGATATTGCTCTCTGATTTTCTGGCTGCGCAGTTTGTCGCCGTTCAACCAACTTTGTATGTCATGTGCATCTGCCATTCTATTTCTTTTCCGCCACGCGTAGTTTCGCACTACGGCTACGCGGATTCCGTTCTACTTCATCGGCTGAGGCTTCACGCCCTTTCTCGATAACATCAAACGGCGTCAGCGCGTTTCCGTAAAAATCTTTTTCTATCGTGCCGTCCAAATTCCCGCTACGCAGGAAATTCTTCACCAGCCTGTCTTCCAGCGAGTGGTAGGTTAGTACAGCGATTCGACCGCCCGGTTTCAACAGGTCTCTGGCTGCCACAAGCATCTCTCGTAGCGCACCCATCTCATCATTCACTTCTATCCGCAGCGCCTGAAACAGCCGCGCCAGCTCTTTGCTCATTTCTGCCGGAATACGAGAGGCCGCTACCAACTCTTCTGTCCGCATAATCGGCTTCTCCGCCCGCGCCTTGCATATGTTCCGCGCAATACTGCGTCCATTCTTCAGTTCGCCGTAAAGCCACAGCACTCTCGCCAACTCCTCTTCGCTGTACCCGTTCACAATATCCGCAGCTGTACGTTTCGCCGTCTGGTTCATCCGCATGTCGAGAGGTGCGCTAAAGCGGAAACTGAAACCGCGCTCCGGGCAATCGAAATGGTGAAAACTAACGCCCAAATCAGCTAACAGACCGTCTATCTCTTTCACCCCGTAATAATCCATCCAATTCCGCAAATACCGGAAATTGCTATGCACAAACGTCCATCGCTCATCGTCTATGGCATTCTTGAGAGCGTCCTGGTCCTGATCAAACGAATACAAATGTCCGCTTTGTACTTTGAGCGCAGCGGTCTTTTGTCTTTTGTCTTTTGTCTTTCTACTTTGAGCGCAGCGGTCTATCTCCTCCAATATCGCCCTGCTATGTCCCCCGCCACCGAAAGTCACATCCACATACACACCATCCGGCTTGATATTCAAGCCTTCAATTGTCTCTTTCAGCATCGCCGGTATGTGATAAACGGTAGCTTCCATTTTCGGACAAATCTTTAGTTCTTCTTTAGTTCTTTCTTAGTTGTTATTTAGTTCTTCCTTAGTCCTTACCGAGACCATTACGTGACGTTTCCCTACGGTTTAACTTCTGTCCGTTTCATCTTAGCCCGCAGACGTGCCGCCAATTCGGTCTGGCTCAGGCGCTTAGCAGCAAAGGTCTCCGGTGCCCAAAGCGCAAAACGGTTCAGCATGCCGACAAACAGCACGTCCTGTTGCGCTCCTATGGTCTCCAGATTTTTCTTCTGAAGCAAAATACGGCCCTGACCATCCAACTCAAAATACTCTGCATCGGCCATGAATTGCATCAGAATGAGCTGGTCCTCCGGGTCCCACTCGTCGAGCGTCTGGCGCAACTGCTCCACTTTCTCATTCCATATATGCTCAGGATAGAACATCAGACATTCATTGTCCGTGTCCCGACGCATCACAATTCGCTTCGATTCCGCTTCCGCCAAAATCTTACGATAAGCTGCAGGGACGAAGATGCGCCCCTTCTCGTCCAACCGTGCTTCAATATTTCCGATAAATGTCTGCATTTTCACCACTTTGATTAAAATTCGCTGCAAAGATACAAAAAATATTTGATATAACCCACAATTCCCCACAAAAAAAATTTTCAATTGTTTTATCAACAGGTTTTGAACAGCCAAATACGTACTATAAATTGCATATTATCAATTTGTTATAAGAGTTATCAACATTTTAATAAAAATGTGGGGTAAAATGGAGCGTTCTTCCCGCTCGTTCCGTTTTGGACGTAAAAGGTACTGTTTTTTGTAAATAATAGCTGTAAGGACAAACCACTATAAAAAAACAAATCAGGCGACCGAAGCCGCCTGATTTGAATGACATATACGCTAATAAATTATTGCTTCTTTGTCAGAGAGAATACCTTCATTGCATTCTTCTTGAGATCCTTGTTCAATACAACTTTCTCGTTTACGCGCATGATATTGCGAGCTGCTTTAGCAGGTGCTGTTGCGTCGTTCGAAGGAATAAATTGATAGAACTGATCGTTACGCTCTGCAAACTTAGCCGGCTGAGCAAAATCCTTAGCAGCTTCATCCCATACAAGACCGTGAGCACCGCCTAACCAGGTGATATTCATCTGATAGTAGTAGTAAATCTCCTCAGCGGAATAATAGAACTCGCCAAGCCAACCATTCTTGATGAAACCAAGGAAGAAATAGTTTTCTTTGTTATCAAAATCCCTATAGTGAATGGGTGCACCCTTGAACGAACCGTCACCTTCATATGTGGTGTCGGTGATGAATTTATACCACTCTTCAGCATCTGTCAAAGCACCTGCCGGGCAAACACCTGCAGAGTCTGCAGGAGAAGCATCCGTGAAGAGGATGTCTGTCGTCCAATAACCATCAAAGTTGGGAAGAATAAGTTCAACCGGAGTCTCAATCTGAGCGAAGAAACCTGCACCGCTAAAGCCTTCTCCGTTAACGAAAAGGATGTTCTCGTCCCAGAGATACCACAAACCAGGGAATTTCTGAACGGTGTACTTGGTGCCTTTACTGGTTTGTACCTCGTACGGATCACCGATAGGAGAAGTCATGTCTACATCGAAAAGTCCCATTTCGCTCCATGCGAGCATGTCATAGATGGATTTAACCAATACATGGCAGCTGGCTTTCAATGCGCTTTCGCCTTCGCCCAGTGTGGCAGTAATGTAAGCATCGCCTGCGCTAACAGCTTTGACGTTACCGTTCTGGTCAACGAGAACTACCTCTGCATCGCTGGAAGTCCATTTGCAGACCGGAGCCTCCAGAGATGTCGGCTCCCATGCAAGATACAACTTGCTTTCTTGGCCTAATGCAAGCGTTACTTCAGACTCCTGAAACTTGAGGCTGGTGTACTTGTTGCCACCACCACCCTTGTTGCAGCTTGCCAGCGCTACCACTGCTGCTGCCAATACAATCAAATACTTTTTCATACGTGTGATAGTTTTAAATTGTTAATATTGTTAATTATTTTTTGATAAGCGTTTTGATGTTGCTGATGAGGTTCGGGTTGTAGCGAACCTCAGAGCTCGGTATCTCGCACATGAATGCCTCACCATCGGAACCTGTAATATCCAGTGTCGTCTCAGCACGGCTGATATGGTTGGAACCCAGCGAACGTTTCTTCTGGAGACGGCGCAGCATCTGCATCGAGTAGCCTTCACCCCACATCTCTACACGCCAGTTGTATATGATAGCTGCTTTCACAGCATCCTCCGTAGTCAGCGAACTATACCAGGTGTTGTATTCGGCATACTTGGTGCCTATGATACGCTCTTGGCAGAGCAGATCGAGGTAGTTCTTTGCGTTACCGAGGTCACCAAGACTCCATGCTGCCTCTGCAGCAATCAGGTAGGCTAACTCGACACGCATAAAGATGTTGTCGCAGAGCCAGTCGCGATCCACTTTGTCCAAATCTGTCTCATATCTCGTCTTAGGACAGAAGAACTTACCATCCGGGCAGTATGCGGATTTCTCCGTGCCCGAACGGAACCAGTCCACGCGAGCATCCCAGTCCATCGCAACGATCTCATCGTAGAGCTTGCTGTCGATACCTTTGGTGTCGCCGGCTGCTGCATAGCTATACGTATGGATGTCCACTTGGCCGAAGAACGAAGCCAGACCAGTCATATTCTCAACGGTTACGTTCTCTCCCCACATCCAGTTTGCTGCATTGACATCGGCGAAACCGGTAGTTGTCAGCTCAGCCTGCGTCATCATCGGATATTTGCCGCCGCTAATCACCTCATCTGCCAGTTCCAGCGCTATCTGATAGCAGTTCTTGCCGTCTGCAACAACGGCTGAACCACCGTGATTCAGCATAGCGTACGCCAATATCAGACGGGCTACATCTGCATCTACTTCCAGTTTGGAGCCGCGCTGAACCAGCGTGCCATAGTAATCCAGCAATTCGATAGCGGTGGACAAATCTTTGTACACGCGATCATATACCTGGGCTACAGTAGAGAGAGGTTGACCCAGTGTACCGGCTTTAACTTCTTTGCCGGTGTAGATTGGCATCACTCTCTGGCTCAGGTCTGCTGCATCTTTATCGCGTACATCGCAATAGTAGTTGAGCAGGTTGGCGTAGCACCATCCGCGCATGGCGAGGATTTGGCCATAGTAATAACCGTTGAGGGCAATCACGTCTGTCACATCGTGGGTCTTAAGACCATCCATGATAGCTGCTGTGTCGCTTTCAACCGCCATATCGCAAATGTTGGTAAGGTTGATGATCTCGTAATAGTACGACCAAAGGAAGGAACGGGAATATGCGTAGAATTGGCCGCGCTCATAGGTCTCAAACCAACCGTAGCTGCACCTTTTCAAAGCCATGTCGCCCGACTGGATATCGGAGTTCATGTCTATACTGCGCTGGCCGAATGTGGCGTGGTCGCCGCCGTACTCATACAGCTTGGAATAGATACCTAAAATAGAGCCTTCCAGTTTGTCCGGCAATTTCTGGAATTGATCCTCAAGCAGAGTAGCACCTTCCGGATATTGGGTCAAAAAGCTGTCACCACAAGAGGTGAGACCTAAGCCCAATATAATAGTAGCAAATAAATATTGAATCTTTTTCATTGTCGTAATCTCCTATGGTTTAGAATTGAACTTTAACACCTGCCATTACTGTAGACAGCGGGCTGTAATCGTTATAGCCGTTCGAACCATCGATGGACATCATCGGGTTGTAACCGCGGCGGGCGGTTGCGATAGCCAGATTGTCGCCGGCTACCCAGAGCTGCAGGTTGTTGAGCTTGATTTTCTCCACCCATTTCTTCGGGAATTTGTAACCCAAGTTGATGTTGTTGAGACTCAAGAAGCTGTTGCTGGTCAGGAAGCGGTCCGATGCGGCATTTGCATACAGGTCGTTACCGTTGCTCAGACGAGGAATATTCGTATTGGTATTGCTCTCTGTCCATGCATTGCGGATATCCTTGTGCCAGTTCATGCTACCGATTTTGTCGCTATGCATGAGCAGCGAGTACATGTTATCGTAGCCGTAACCGCCGATGCGATAGCTGCAGCTGATACTCAGCGTCACACCATATGCCTCAAAGTCAATACCGAAACCGCCATCGAGATCAGGCATATAGCTCTTGCCGACGTAGTTCGAACCGGCGTAGGTGTATTCGTTGTCCGGCACCGATTGGGTGCGGATATCTGCATTCGGGTGCTTGAGTTTGTACTCATATACGGAACTGATGTAGTTGTTGCCCGTCTGTCCATCTTCAATCAAGTCAGCAGAAGTGTGTCCGTAACTACCCTTTGTGGCATCGTAGTAAGCGGTGTACATAGCCCGACCCTTATCGTCGACGCCCTCATAATGCGTGATGTAGTACTCTGCTCCGGAGTGGCCGACAGACATACCGCCGGACATCACCATGCGCTGAGGATTACCCTGCTCATCGTAGCCGTCGATAGGCATCTGCAACATCTTGTTGCGGTAGAAACCGCCGTTGAGACGAACGTCCAACTTGATGTTACGCATATCTAACGCGTGCGCCTTGAAGTCGAACTCCAGACCCTGGTTCTCCATAGCAGCATCGTTTACGTAGTAACCGCTGTAACCGAGCGAAGGAGCCACATAGCGCGGGAAGAGCATGTTATCGGTCTTTTTGTAGAAGTAATCAATCTCTACATCCAGATATTTCTTAATCGAGAACTCAACACCGAGGTCAACGGTACTCGTGCGCTCCCAAGTCAGGTTCTGGTTACCTTTGTAATCCCAGATATAACCTTTCTCGCCGTCCACATTAACCACGCTGTACTGGTCGGAGAAGAGCATATCGCCGATATCCTGGTTACCCAGTACACCCCAGCTCAAACGGAGTTTGCCGTTTTTCAGCCAATCGGCTGCGTCGGTACCTTCCATGAAGTGCTCGTTGGTGAAGTTCCATGCGCCGCCGACAGAACCGAAATGGCCCCAACGGTGACCCTTAGCGAACTTGGACGAACCATCGGCACGGTAGTTACCGGTAATCAGGTAGCGGTGGTCGTACTCATATGTAGCTGTTGCGAGAGCGGACTCAAGGGTGCTCGTACGGGCATAACCCTCAATACCTTCCATCGCCACACCGTTACTCAGCACGTTTGCATGGTCCTCAACGATATTCTTCTTTGTTCCGTACATCACATTGTAGGTGAAATACGTGGTCTCATGACCTGCCATCACACGGATGGTGTGCTCGTTGAACGTCTTGTTATACTCCAGCAACTGGTTGCTCGTCACAGCCAAGTAGTTGTACTGCGTCTGTGCCACACGACCGATACCTGCGGCGTTGCCGTAGTATTTGTTGGTCAGCGTATTGTTGGCGCTGTGGAGGTACTGTGCACCCAGGTTCACAGTGAACTTCAGGCCTTCATAGAGTTTGAACTCCAAGAATGCGTTAGCCACTGTCTGGTGGCGAACCGTGCGAGCCTTATCCCACTCCAACGCACCGGCAGGGTTGATACCGAACGAATAGGGACGACCGCCTTCTTCGCCGATATTTGAATTACCGTTATCACCGTAGTCGTACATCTTGCCGCCCGTCTTCGGGTCCACTTTCGGTTTACCGGTTGCCATATCGTACACATATACCGGATAGATAGACGGAATCTGGTTCACAAATGCGAAACCGTTGTTCGCGTCGGAACCTTGACCCGGATTGCTGATAGCGGCGTACGAATACTGGATATTCAAACCACCCTTCAGCCATTTCTTGGCCTGATAGTTCACATTGGCACGTGTGTTGAAACGCTGGAAATCGGAAGCGGTGTAGTAACCCTCGTCCTTCAGGTAACCGAAGCTGGTGTAGTAGTTCAGTTTCTCGTTACCGCCGCTAATCTTCGCCGTAGCCTCGAATTTCAGACCATTATGGAACATGGTGTTGTACCAGCTATCCATGGTCTTGTAGGCATCCAGACGCGTCGGGTAGGTCGAGTAGTCAAATGTAGGACGTACGTTTCCGGCTGCATCACGTGCATTGATAAGCTTGTTACCCTTGCCCGTTGCGTCCCACAGGTTGTAGATAGCAGGAATACCGTTTGCGCCAAACAAAGCACCGTTGGCATCATTGATAGACTGGGCTTCTGTACGGTTCTTAACCAGCTTGGACTGGTTGTACAGGCTCTGCCAAGCCATTACGATATAATCCTCCGGCGAGTCAATCACATCATACATCGGCAGCAGACGCATGTTGGCACCGGCCTTAACGTCCACCTCAATCTTTGCCTCGTCGCCGTTCGAACTACCTTTCTTGGTGGTGATCAGTACCACACCGTTTGCACCACGGCTACCATACAGAGAGGTTGCCGTTGCATCCTTCAGAATAGTAGTGCTGGCGATATCGCTCGGGTCGATAGAACTGATAGAACCGGCATCCAATGGAATACCGTCTACTACATACAGAGGCGCACTGCTCGCGGAAGCGGAACCGATACCACGGATGCGAATGCTCGCTACCGTACCCGGCTGACCGCTGGAATTAACCACTTGCACACCGGCCACCTCACCGGCTAACGCCTTGGTGATATCCGAAGGATTCTTCTTCTCGATGTCTTCTGCCTTTACAGCCTGAGCCGAACCGGCATAAGCACCTTTGGCCACCGTACCATAACCGGTAACCACCACATCTTCGAGAACCTCGGTGTTCTCAACCATCACAATTTTCAAGTTCTGGCCGGCAGCTACTTCCTGAGTGGCCATGCCGACGAAACTGATGACCAGCGTCTTCACAGACTCCGGCACCTCCATCTCGAACTTACCGTCGTAATCCGAAATTGTACCTTGTGTGGACCCTTGAGCCTGGATGCTCGCACCGATAACGGGCTCGCCCTTGGAATCAACTACCACACCGTTTACTTGCTTGTCGGCGTACAAACCTACGCTCAGCATTGCAAGAAACACAAGTGTCAAAATTTTCTTCATTGTTACTATTTGTTTGTTAGTTTCGTTTATTTTCCTTGTTTGGTAACATCTGTTTCCCTTCCGCGCGTATATATAGATATTGAATACGCATGCGCGTATAACACGAAAAATCGTGCAAAGGTACTACTTTTTTTTCAAATGACAAAATTTTTTGAGAAAAAATAACGAAAAAGTTACATTTTTTACTATAAATATGTCAAAATGTAATGATTTTCGGTATTAAAAAGAGCATTTGCAACATCAATCAGGTCTTTCGGTGTTGTTTGTGCAATCTTGTCGAACGTCTCTTGCCAGCTTGGCGATACCCCATGGTACAGCATAGATTTGGCCATGGCTAAGGCGCTGTTTTCCTGATTTTGCGCAGAGATAGCCAGTTGCCCGCGCAGTTGCACCAGCGATTTCTGCATCGCGGATGCCGATAAGGGCTGTTCCCTCAGTTTCTGCAACTCATTCCGTACTAATCCTAGACTTTTCTCGTAGTCTTCAGGGTCGCAAGCCCAGTAGATGCACCAGTAACCGGTGTCGCTGAGCGGCGTATAGGTTGATTCGACGGTATACACCAAGCCTCTTGACTCGCGCAGGCTCAGGTTTAACCGGCTGTTCAGACTTCCTCCACCTAAAATATTATTGAGCAGAAACATTGCCAACTGCCGCTCATGTCCTATTTCATACGCGCGCCCGCCCAACATAGCGTGCACCTGATGCGTGTGTTTAGTATAGGTGACCTCATGGTCATCTCGGCGTTGACTGTCGGTTGACTGTCGGTCGACCGTCGGTCGACTGTCGGGATTAGACCGTTTTTCGAGCGCGCCGAATTCCTTCTCCGCAAGGCGGAAAATCTTCTCCGGACGGATGTTCCCCTGGCAGAAAACGACCATTCGGTCGGGAGTATAGTGATTTTTCATCCAGTTGCGTGCAAAATCGGGCTTGGAACTGATGTGTCGGAGCGTTTTTCGGGTGCCCAATATCGGCATCGCCAGGCTGCTTCCGGCGAAGACCAGGCCTTCGAAATCATCGTAAATTAGTTCACTGGGCTGGTCGTTATAGCTCTCAATCTCGTCCAAGATGACCATTCGCTCCTTATCGGTCTCCTCTTTTTTGAACGTCGGCTGAAGGATCATCTCCGCTATGAGGTGAAGCGTCAGTTGGACGTGTTCGGTAAGAATGGCGGCGTAAAACGTGGTCTCTTCTTTGGTTGTGTAAGCGTTTATCTCGCCGCCGATGCCTTCGATGGCGTGAATAATCTGCCGCGCCGAATGGTGCGCTGTGCCTTTGAAGACGCAATGCTCGATATAGTGCGCCATTCCGTTTTCTTCCGGCAGTTCATCGCGCGTACCGGCTCCCACCATTACACCTACGTATGCAACGGGACTTGGCGTCCATCGATGCACAATTTTGACGCCATTTGACAAAATATGATAAAAAGTTTGCGTGTTTTCTTGCATAATTCAAAAAAAAGCAGTAATTTTGCACCGAATTCCGTTTGTTAGAGGCAAACAAGGAATTCTAAATATCGCCGCGGCATTGGCGGAATTGGTAGACGCGCCAGACTTAGGATCTGGTTCCGCGAGGAGTGAAAGTTCGAGTCTTTTATGCCGCACATTATGAAACGAAGCATTCTTGTATATTCTTTTTTGGCGTTAATGGCTTTTGCGGTTACGTCCTGCGACACGCGCTCCATGATGACGCCGGGTCTCAAGACCTCTACAAGTCTTATTCGTACATCCGTCTTTGGCGTGACGGATACTATAACGCTGTTGGACACTCTGTCTGTGGGCGACACGGTGCGCATGGGCATGATTTGCAACGGCTATTATGACTACTTGCGTACCGTACTGGTGAGCAACGAAACATCCTCAGTGAGCTTGTCCCTTGCATGGCCAGACTCGTTGAGCTATGTTTTGGCGCCGGAATCGGACGCTGCGCACGGACGCCTCACTTTCCTGCCGCAGAAGGCTTATGCTATCGTTACTACGCTCACCTATATTCCTGAGGAATCGGGCATGCACAAGATTGATATCGGCATCACTTCTTCCGCGCCGGACAAATACAGCCAATACAGCGGCTTTTTCATGATTGCTGTGGAATAGTTTTGGCTTCCTGCCACAGCGCCTCCATCTCCTCCAGACTCATATCCTTGAGCTCTTTACCTTGTTCTTTCGCTTTGGCTTCAACATAGTTGAACCGGCGGATGAACTTCAGGTTTGTCTGCTCCAGCGCATTGTCTGGGCGAATCTTATACAGCCTCGCCGCGTTAATCATTGCGAAGAGCAGGTCTCCGAATTCGGCTTCTTTTTCGCCGTCTTCTTTCATCAACTCTGCCTGCAGCTCGTCCAGTTCCTCGCGCACCTTCGCCCAAACATCCTCTTTCTTCTCCCAGTCGAAACCTACGTTCGCCACTTTATCCTGTATCCGGTATGCTTTCACCAGGCTCGGCAGGCTATCCGGGATACCGCCCAGTACGGTCTTGTTGCCGTCTTTCTCTTTCAGTTTCACCTGTTCCCATAGATGGCTGACTTCCTCTGCGTTCTGCGCGCTTACACCCTGCATCGCATTTTCGCCACCGGAGGCACTCCGGCCGTATACATGCGGGTGACGGAAGATGAGTTTGTCGCAGAGACGGTTGCATACATCGGCGATGTCGAATACGCCTGTCTCGCTACCCATCTTGGCGTAGAAAACGACATGCAAGAGCACGTCGCCCAACTCTTTGCTTATCTCCGTCATATCGTGGCGTGAGATGGCGGTCGCCAGTTCGTAGGTCTCCTCTATTGTGTTCTGGCGCAGGCTGTCGAAGGTCTGTTTGCGGTCCCACGGGCATTTCTCACGCAGGGTATCCATGATATCCAGCAGCCGACCAAACGCCGCTAATTGTTCTTCTCTATTACTCATAGTTATGAAGCGTTAACTGTCCTTTATTATCCATCGCGGCATATGTCCATTGCTGGAAGCAATCGCCCAGAATGACTACGCGCGAACCACCCGCTATCTGCAGGTCCAGCTCGATATGCCGATGCCCGAAAATATAATAATCGCGATGGTTGCCTTGCCGCTCCTGGTCCTTGGCGAAAAGCACCAGTTCCTCCTTGTCCTCGCCTTTGTACGGACACGGGTTTGCTATCTCTTTCAGGCGGCTTTTCTTCGCCCAGTTATAGCCGAATTTATTGCCCCATTTGGGCGGCAGGCAGCGAAAACAGAACTGCAGGAACGGGTTGTGGAATAGCTTGCGTAGCTGCATGAAGCGTTTTATCTTCCGTTGTACCTCTTTGGGGTATAGTGTTTCCCAGTTGTCGGGCAACAATCCGTCGCCGTGCGCCAGAAAGACCGACTTGCCGTGCATCTGGATAGTGCATGGCTCATAGTGTATCTCCGCTCTGGTCAGTTGCGCCAAACCGCCGAAGGTCCACAAGTCGTGGTTGCCGATGAAGATGTGTACATGGATGCCTTTCTTGACCAGCCTGCGTACAGTTTGGCAGAAGGGCTGGTACTGCCGCTTGCGCTTGTCGTGGATGAAATACTCCATCCAGAAATCGAACATGTCGCCGAGCATATAAATGGCCTCGGCGTCCTTGCTCATCTGCTCCAACAGGTCGATGAGTTTGCTCTGGTGCGGCCACCCTCGCTCAATGGCCAGGCTGCCTAGATGCGCATCGCTCAAAAAATAAATCATACTGTCTATAGAAATCCGAGTTCGAGCTTGGCTTCCTCACTCATCATCTCTTTCGTCCATTCCGGCTCGAACACAATATTCACATTCACGTCTTTGATGCCATCCACACTGCCTACTTTCTGCCGGATATCCTCCACGAGGAAATCGCCCGCAGGGCATGAAGGAGCAGTAAGCGTCATCGTGATATCGCATACGCCGTCGTTCTTCACCTCGATGCCGTAAATCAGCCCCAGATCGTATATGTTAACAGGAATCTCGGGGTCGAAGACGGTCTTAAGCATTTTTAATATGGCTTCTTCTCTTTCCAAAAACTCGTTCATTGCAGATTTAGAAATTAAATCTTGTCATTAATTGCACACGGTGGTTGGTCACCCAATGCAAGCCTGTTCGTGCAATACCGTTGAGGTCTTCTGTGCCGAATTGGCCGTACTGCACGGACGTTACTTCGTACTCGCAGCCCAGTTGGAACCTGCCGATGGTGTAGAGCAGGGTAGGTGCGAGACGCCACATCCGGTTCAAATTGCTCGGACGCGGCGTGTACAGCGCATCCGGGTGGCCGTCGTGGTCGCCATCGTAGAGTTTCTCTTTGGTGCCGAGGTTCTCTATATAGCCGGCAAAGAGGATGCCTTGCAACTTCTGCGGATGCTTGTCCTCCTGCGCGCCTACCTTGCCGCCATAGACGATGCTGAGCCATGTGGAGCTGTTGCGCAGCGGGGTGTAGTCCCACGAACCATCCGCATTGTGCGCCTTCACGCCGTAACCGCTATTCAGGTTCATGTGCTCGCCGGCTTCCGCAAAGATGGTCTTCGCCTTAATGGAGAACTCCCCTTTTATATACTGCAAATACAGGAAAGGCGACGCCGTGGTGATACGGTCCCTAACGCTGACGCTGATACTCTTTCCCCCGATCTCCACAGTCCCTATTCGGCGAGGCTTGATACTCAGCACGTCTGCTCCGGCACGCATGAGAAATCCTTTGTCATGTACGCTGATGCCCAGATACGCCTCCGGCGTCTTTCCGAACATAATATAATCGGCGGACGAAATACTTCCCGGACCGGTGGATATATACTGCATTTGCCACAGCAATGCACCTGTGAGGGTGAAATACTTGCCGAGCCGTGCGTCCATCTTTACTTGCGGCGAGCGGTTGAACGGCCCGAAAGGAGCACCGGAAGCCAGAGAAATGACGTCGCACAAATCCGCCGCCATCGGATGCCACGCCTGTCCCATGAGCAAGTCCACGCGGGCATGGTCCTTGCCGCCCATTATAGGCAGGCTGTCCCATCCGAGAGTGAGGTATGCCTGCCGCAGACGGAACTGCGCCACGCCGCTTACCGAGTGCGCCACTTTAGTACTTAAGCCGGCATAGAAATCAGCTTCAATCTTACCTCCGAACTCCGTGCCACGCCATTTATAGCCGACGATATCTACGCCGGCACGCGTGGTGAGCGAAAGAAAACGGAAGGTGCTGACGGCGTTCAAGTCCTGGCGAGGGATACCGGATGCAGCCGCCTCGGCCTCCGTCTGGTTCCACGCCTCGTCATACGGCTGGTAGTTGTATAGGTCTCCCACACCCGACATCGATTCGCGGCTGTCATATGCAAAATAATTGCGGATGAAACCGTAGAACTTAAAATGCTGCCTAAGGTGGCTTTTCACCGCCTCTTTCTTCGCCTGTTTGTCAGACGCAGCAACCTCTCCTGCGTTTTGCGCAAAGAGAGAAATACTTACGGCCAGTATGCTTGCTAAAACTATCGTTTTTTTCATATTGGGCGCAAAGGTACTGCTTTTTTCTGACATATGCAAATTTTTTGCATATTTTGGAATACGTGAGCAGAAAAAACACCGTTATGGTTGTACCAAGAGGAGCCACGTAGCTATCGTGTGGCAGGTGGAGCCCAGTATGATGAATACATGCCAGATGGCATGCCAGTATGCGTGTTGCTCGTCGCCATGAAAGAAATACGCGCCGGCGGTGTAGAAAACGCCTTCCGCCACCACCCACCAGAACGCCGCGTGCGGCATGTGCACCCACATTGGCCAGAAAATAACCAGTGCCACCCATCCCATAGCGAGGTAGAGCGCAAGCGATAAACGCGGGTGCTTGCCCAAAGCGATAAACTTGCCGATAGCCCCGGCGATGACGCATGTCCAAAGAAATCCGAATACCGTCCAACCGACCCATCCGCCGATAGCAGAGATGCAAATCAGCGAGTACGAACCGGCTATCATGACGTAAATGGAAATATGGTCAAAAATCCTCAGCCGAGCCTTATGAACAGGGTTGGTGGCGGCGTGGTAAAGCGTGGAAGAGCCATACATGAGAAGCGAGCCGAAGATGAAAAGACCTGTGCCGACGATGTTCAGCGGCGTGGTGGAGATAGCCAGCCGAAGCAGCGGCCATGCCACCGCCACTGTGGCAATAAACGCCACGAAATGGGTCCATGTGTTCGCTCGTTCTTCCCCTGTTAGCCTCATCATACACCGCATTTATTCAATGGTTAGCAAGCGCATGTCGGTCTCGCGTGCGTTGCGGCCGATCATAATTTCCACTTCTCCGGGTTCGATAGTCCATTGAGGCGCGAGGTTGGCATCGACTGATGGCGCGTAGTAACCGAGCAGGTCCGCATTGATGGCAAACTGCACCTCTTTGCTTTCTCCGGGTGCCAACGTGATACGCTCGAATCCTCGCAACTCTTTCTGCGGCCGCACACCTTTTGCCACGCGGTCGCAAATATATAGTTGCACGACTTCTGCACCTGTGTATTCGCCTGTATTCGTGACGGTTACGCTTGCTGTCACACGGCCGTCCATCGGCATTGTACTGCTGCTTAGCGTCATCGGGCTGTAGTCAAACGAGGTGTAACTCAGGCCATAACCGAAGGGGTACAGCGGCCAGTTGCTGACGTCGGCATAACAGGTGATGAACTTATTGAATTCGCCTTCGTCATTGCGTCGCGAAGTGGTCATTTGGCGGTATGAGAACGGGTACTGGCCCACGTGCCGCGGTAACTGTACGGTGAGTCGTCCCGACGGGTTCACTTCTCCGAAGAGGATATCCGCTACCGCATCGGCGGTCTCGCTGCCTCCGAACCATGCTTCCAGGATTGCCGGCACATGTTCCGTTTCCCAGTTCAGAACGGTCGGCCGTCCAGCGAAATGCACCAATACTATCGGTTTGCCGAGTTTGGCAAGCTCGACCAGCAAGTCATGCTGTGCATCGGGCATCTCGATGTTCACGCGCGAGGAGCACTCTCCGGCCATCTCACTGGCTTCTCCCATGGCAGCGATGATGACATCTGCCTGGTGTGCGACACGCAGTGCCTCCGCCTTCATCTGCTCCGCGCTGCGCGGGTCGCGCATCTCACGGCCGAACATAGTGCCGATGGCTTCCGCTTTGGCGTCATACATGAGGTTTGAACCTTTCGCATAGAGCAACTTGGCCTCCGTGCCCTTCAGGGCATCTTCAAGCCCTTCTTTGATGGTTTTGTACCGGTCCGGTACGGCGGCTACCGCCCATGTGCCGGACATGTTCGGCCGGGTGTTGGCAAGCGGTCCGATAAGGGCGATTGTTCCTTTCTTTTTCAGCGGCAGGATGTTTTGCTCATTCTTTAGCAACACCATGCACTCTCCGGCAATGCGCCGTGCCTCTGCGCGGTGCTCCGGGCAGAGCATGACTTGCGCCCGCCGTGTGGTGTCGCAGTAGCGGTAGGGGTCGTCGAACAGACCGAGTTTATATTTTGCCTCCAGCACTCGCCGACAAGCGGCGTTGATGGCTTTGGCGTTGGCCTTGGCTTTGGCTTCATCCATCGTCTGCAGCAGACCACAGGATACCATATCCATATCGAGCCCTGCCTGGAGGCACTGGAGAGCCGACTCCTCCAGCGTAGCGCACACCCGGTGGTCCATCAGTTCCTCCACCGCCGTGTAATCGCTCACCACAAATCCATTGAATCCCCATTGCTCACGCAGCAGGTCGGTCAGCAGCCATTTATTGCCGGTGGACGGGATGCCGTGCATGGTGTTGAACGCTGCCATAACGGAACCAGCGCCGGCATCGACTGCGGCCTTGTAGGGTTGCATATATTCGTTGAAAGCGTGATAGTCGTCGATATAGACGTTATTATATTCCCGTCCGGCTTCCACGGCGCCGTACAGGGCAAAATGCTTGACGCATGCCATCATCGTAGCCGGGTCGTCCAGGTCGTTCCCCTGGTATCCATGCACCATCGCTTCGGCAACTCGACTGCCCAGATACGGGTCTTCTCCGGCGCCTTCGCTGATGCGTCCCCATCGTCCGTCATGGCATACATCCACCATGGGCGAGAAGGTCCAACAAATACCATCCGCCGTGGCTTCGGCAGCGGCTATCTCCGCTGAGCGCTCGATAGCCTTCATGTCCCACGAGCAGGAAAGCGCCAGCGGGATGGGGAAGACAGTTTCGTAGCCATGGATAACATCCATACCGAAAAGAATAGGGATGCCGAGCCGGCTCTCCTCGACGGCAATTCGTTGTATCTCGCGTATATATGCCGCTCCTTTGAGGTTAAAGAGCCCGCCTATTTTTCCTTGCCGAATATCCTCCCCGACATGTGTTGTTCTCGGTTCTCCGGTGACGATATCGCCCGCTACGGGCAGGTTGAGCTGCCCTAATTTCTCCTCCCACGTCATACGTGCCATGAGTTCGTCCACAAAGCGGTTCATTTCCGCGTCACGGCTGTCGGTGCGCGAAGAACAGGATGCGAGGATTATCGCAAATCCAAGGATTGAGAGTATTCTGAGTTTCATATATTATTGTGGTGTATACGTTATATCGAGTTTCCGGAGTCCTTCCTGAATTTCGGGGCATGACATAAAGAGCCGCCATAGTAGTCCGGACCGGTAGTTCTCTATCATCGGAGCGATAGTGAGTTGGTCGATGGCGAGGTATCGTCTTGGGTACCATTTGGCGGCAACGCTATACCCGTCGTAGAAGCCATAATCGCCCCATAGCAGCGCTTTGCGGCGATACCAGTACCGTGCTGCGGCCATGGCTTGGTCGGGCGCATAGGGGAAGCTGGAGAGGGCAGCGGTGAATGTGATGACACCTCGGTCATTGTTCGGCGCATGAGCTTCATATCCGTTTACGGAGTATCCGGCTGTCAATCCCCAGCAACTATCCGAATAGTTCGGATACCCTTTGGGGTTCGCCACGCAGTAGGCGAAGTTGCTCATCGTGTGCGCTTTCATTGCCTCTCCGTAGTCGGCATACTGGTCTTTCAACCCAATAGGGCAAAGCCCGAACCAGCTATAGTGCGCCCAGAAGAGCGGTCCTCCGGTCGCTTCGGCCCCGTTATGCTTGAGTTGCAGCTTATATCCGTATGGCGCAGCATCCGAGCGTATGCCGCCATTACGAGCCCAGCCTTTGTGGTAGCAGGAAGCGGGCACAGCGTGCGTGGGGGACGAGGCGGCGAGGAGATAGACAACCATACATTCGTTGTAGCCCTCCAGTTTCATATCCATGTCCCAGCCGTAGTTGGGGCTCCAGTGCCAGTAGAGGACGTCCTGCCCGTTACGTTGGAACCAGTCGAACTCCATCTCGCGCCACAGTGCATTGATGCCGTCAATAACCTGTTTCTCGTTCTCTACGGTGGAGTCCATATATTGCCGTGCGCAGAGCAGTCCCTGCATGAGGAAGGCACTCTCGACGAGGTCGGCGCCATCGTCCTTCGGGCTGAAGGGTGCCACTCGTCCGGACGGGTACAGCCAGTGCGGCCATACACCATGGAAGCGGTTTGCGCGTGCGAGGAAGTTGACGATGCGTTGCAACCGCGCGACGCCGTCGGTACGTGCGATGAAGCCTCTATGCATTGCCACAACAAGACCGGCTATGCCGAAGCCGCTGCCGCCGGTGGTGATGATGGTCGGGTCGTCGTATCCGTAGTCGTCATCCATATGGATACGTTCATACGCCAGTCCGGAATTCGGTTCGGCGCCCGCCCACATATAATTGAAATGCGCGCGCTGGAGCGTGTCCAGCATCTCTTCGTCCGTCAGCACCTCCTGCCCCGGCTTGGGCGGGTTGGGCGAAGGAGTCTTGTCGCACGCGGTGATCGCAAACGCAAGGGCAATGATAAGAGCAAACTTCATTATTTTCATGTATTCGTTATGACGTTCTTGGAAGATGATTATTCCGGTTCAACAGCGAGGTCCGGCAGGTTAACGAGCAGTGAGCCGGGCACCGGCCAGTATGCTTTGGCTTCGGTCCATTCTCCGGCAGCCTGGTCTCGTATGAGCGCAGGGTCGTTGAGCACTGTTTCCGCCAGCCCTGTGCGGACGAGGTCAGTATATCTTAGTCCCCATTCCGAGCATAGTTCCATACGCCGCTCGTCAAGAATCTGCTCTACGGTCACGCCCGTAAGGGTGGGCATCCCGGCACGAGTACGCACATCGTTGAAAGGCGCGTCTCCGCTCTTCCCGTTGCGCACTTTGGCCTCGGCGTTCATCAGCAGCACTTCGGCGTAGCGGAGCAGACGGACGTTGTTGTTTCGTCCCCAATCTGTGGTGCCCGTCGTCATCTGGTCATATGGTAAATAGGCTTTCCCGTTGAAATAGGACGAACCCTCTATCTGGAAGTTCTCTCGTGTCTTAGTGCCGCTCTCCAGCACCGAGGTCTCCAGTCGGATGGTCTCGCCGCGGGCCTTGCACCATTCTACGAAACGGCTGTTGTACTGCATGAAATTCCATCCGGCGATGGTGATGCTTTCGCCTCCCACAGAACCGGTAAGCGTTGCGCCTTGCGCCACATACCATTGGTCAATACCGATATAATCTCCGGTAGCCAGACCGAAGTCCGTCACCTGTACCTCCATCATACTCTCATCGCATAGTTTGCCGGGTATCTTAAAGAGGTTGTAGTAGTCCGGGTAGAGCGAGAAACCGCCGTTGGTGATGATGTCGTCTGTCAGTGTCTCCACCTTTGGGTAGTCCTTGAGCACCATGGCGAAACGGGCTGCGAGTGCTTCGGCTGTAAAGGCGGAGAAGGCGCCCATGTGCTCCATTTCGTTTGGTCTCATTCGTTGCATGTGGGGTATCACCGCTTCGAGTTGCGCCAGCGCATACTCGCATACATGCTCACGGGTAGAACGGACAAAACGTGTCTGATTGTTATCCTTGAGCAGCACGCACGCGCCGAAGGAGGTGGAGAGCATATAGTATGCCCATGCCTGGATGGTGACCACTTCGCCGCGGTAACTCAGGTATTTTTTGTAGTCCTCCGATTCGGGTGCGATATACTTGGCGTATTTCTCCAGCGCCTCGAGGGTGGCATTGCCTGTACGGATGATATCGTACATGTTGGTCCATGCATTGCTGAGCGCCCAGTAAGAGTTGGGGCATTGATAACCGCCGCGGTATCCGAAGCGGAGCGCGTCCTGTTGGTCATCCGTTCGTCCGGATGTCATGTCGTCGTCACGGCCTGTCCACAGCATATTGAGTGCCCAGTGCATACCCGGCCAGCGCAACTTGGAGTACACGCCAATGACGGGTTGATACATCTCCGAGGTCTTGGTGTAGTCGATGTCAGAAACAGCTATTTTGTTCTCTGTGTCGATATCGAGGAACGAGCAGGAGGGCATTATTGCAAAAAAGGCAATAATAATTGAAAATTGAAAATTGAAAATTGAAAATTTATTTGTTTTCATAATATATTTCCTTTCATTTTCAGTTTATCAGAATTTCAGTTGTACAGCAAACGACCATGTGGATGTAAGCGGGTACACCTCGGTGTCCCATCCTTCGGGGTCGCTCACTTCCGGCGTCATCGAGTGTGCACGGAAGGATGTGAACGGCTTGTCGGCGCTCAGGCTCATACGGATGGATGGCATCTTGTATGTGCCGGCACCTACGTTCGTGAAGGTGTAGCCCAGCGTGATATTCTGAATACGGAAATAGTCGCCGCTCTCCACAAAATAGCTGGAGTTCTGGCTGTCGCCGATATTCCAACTCTTGGTCAGTCCTTTCGCAGACGGGTTGCTATTCGATGTACCGGCTCCGTGCCAGCGGTAGCGGTATTGGTCGAGGTCGAAGTTATAGGTTGTGCTGGCGTAGCGCAGCGCACGTTTGCGGTTCCAAATCTGTCCGCCGGCTTTGCCGGTAAAGACGATGCTGAGGTCCAGTCCTTTGTAGCGGAAGCCCATGTTTATGCCGTAGGTCCAGTCCGGGATGTATGAACCGAGAATTTGCTTGTCGCTCTCGTTGATGATGTTATCTTTGTTCACATCTTCGTATTTGAAGTCGCCGGGTTCCAGACCATTGGCGATGGCTATCGGGTCGGTCGCGCACTCTTCGTCGGTCTGGTAAACGCCAATCACTTTGAAGCCGTAGTAGCTGTTCATCTTCTCGCCTACTTTCTGTACGGTCTTGCCGCCTTTAATCATGTTCACGCCGTCGCGCAGGCTTTTCACGCGGTTGCGCAACCAGCTCACGTTACCGCCGATGAAGTAGGTCCAGTCCTTGCCTATTTTGTGCTCCCAGTTGATGTTGATGTCCACACCTGTGTTGAGGATCTCGCCCCAGTTACCGGCTATCGTCTCTTCCTGCATCGGCAGGGTAGGCGATACCACTGCGTTTTGCGTGAGGCGGTAGTACCAGTCGATGTCACCTGTCAGACGGTTGCCAAGGAAGGCGAAGTTGGCGCCCACGTTCGTCTCGTTCACCACTTCCCAGCTCAGCCAGCTGAAGTTGGTGGAATTGATATAACCGCTTAATGCGGTGTTGGTGCCGAATACGGAGCGGGTGACGGAACTGCTGGTGGTTCCGTACGATGCGCCTATCTTGTCGTTACCGAGCAGACCCCAGCTGGCGCGTAGCTTGAGATAATTGACGCCCTCCACACCTTTGAGGAACTCTTCGTTGGTCAGCACCCAGGCCGCACCCACGGATGGGAACGTGCCCCATTTCTCGTTGTATTTGCTGGAGCCGTCACGGCGGAGTGTGAACATGACCATATAGCGCTCGTCGTAGTTATAGTTCAGTCGGCCGAAATACGAGAACCCGCGGTAGCGACTGCCGTCGTCGCCCGTCACTCGGCCTTCGGTATTACCCATGGATATGTATTGGTAGCTGTCTTTGCCCGCCGGCACATCTTGCGCCACTGCCCATAGGTTGCGATAATTCTCTTCCCGCAAACTCAAGCCGAGCATCGCTTTGAAGCTGTGCTTGCCCCATTGGTCGGAGTAGGTGATGGTGTTATCCCAAATCCAGTTGTTCAGCGATGTCGTGCTCTTGGTGAGGTTGGATTTGTCGTTCTTCTGGTTATTGCTGATGTAATACTCCGGGATAAAAGTGGTGGCATCCATGCCGTTGTAATCGTAGTTGTACGATGTACGGATGTTGAGCTTGTTCGGCAGGATGTTGAATTGCGCGAACACAGCAGCCATCAGCTGGTTGGACCTGTTCCGGCTGTCGTAGAACTTAGCGGTAGCCACAGGGTTATAGAAATTGCTGGTCAGCTGAAGGGTCATCGGCGAAGCAAAGCCGTCGGTGTAGAGGTCTGCTGTTGCGGGGTCGTATACCGGGAAAATACCCGGCATGTTATACGCTTGCTGCCATGCTGCATTGTTCGGGAATTGCTGCTGGCTCTGCACAAACAGGGCGTTGAAGCCGACTGTTAGCCATGTGAAAGGCTTGTACTCCACGTTTCCGCGGATGTTCATGCGGTTGTAGCTGTTCGGCGTATTCATGATACCGTTTTGGTATAGATAACTCACGCCGATGCCGTAGGTTGCTTTCTCGCCACCGCCGTTGATGGTCAGGCTGTGGTTGGTGATGATAGCCGGGCGAAGCAGTTCCCGGTACCAGTTGGTGTTTTGCGCCAGATTGAAGGTGCCTGTTCCGGCATCATAACTGCCGCCGTAGTACTTGATAGAATTATTGAACATACGCGTGTACGTGCGTTTGCTCACTTCCAGAAGCATCTCTGCATATTGGTTGGACGAGGCCATGGGCACAATATTGCTCACGGTCTGCACGCCCACATAGCCGTCGTACGTCACGTCCGGACGCTGGTTCTGCTTGCCGCGCTTGGTGGTGATGATCACCACGCCGTTAGCGGCACGCACACCGTAAATAGCGGCGGCTGAGGCATCTTTCATAATCGACATGTCGTCGATATCGCTGCTGTTGAGCCAGTTGATGTTGTCGTAGAACATCCCGTCCACTACATACAGCGGGGTGTTGTTGGAGAATGAACCGATACCACGTATCTGTACCAGCGGACCGGAACCCGGCACACCGGAGTTGACGATGTTGACGCCGGATACTTTTCCCTGCAGCGCCGACATAGGCGAAGAGGTAGGAATGGCAGCCAGTTCTTCACCTTTCACCACTTCGATAGGCGAAGTAAGGTCTTTAATCTTGGCTGCACCGTAGCCGACAACCACCACGTCCTCCAGGCGCTGCACATCTTCCATCAGCACGACGCGCATCCCTTCGGAGGCCTTCAGCTGTTGCGGCAGGTAGCCCATGTAGGACACCTCCACCGTGGCTCCCGCCGACACGTCTGTCAGCACAAATTTACCATCGTAGTCGGTGATGGTACCGGCGGTACTGTTCATCACTTTGACGGCTGCGCCGATCAGTGGCTCGCCATGTTCGTCCACCACGAGACCCGTCACGGACTGCTGGGCGCACAATAGCAACGGTAACAGCATCGCTATTGTCAATACATGTATTCGTTTCATATTCAAAAAAGCCGAAGCCCTGCGCAAAGCTGCGCAAGGCTTGGCTGGTGATTAGCGTGAATAATTAAAATCTCGTTCCCTGTGCGTTGTAGCGAACGCCGTTCTTCTCGATGACGAGTTTGCCGTCAATCAGACGCTTAACGGCGGTCTTCCCGGCCTCTACATGCTCAACGGCTTGGTCCATCGAGTTGAAGAAGTACGCATTCGTAACGCCGACCGGAGTACCCTCTGCCGATGAACCGTCTGGCTTCTGGAATGCATCCAATAAGAAATAGCGCATATCGCTGAAGTCATAATCATCAACTGTGTACGGAGCGTTAAGCAGGTCTACCTCAACATGGTTCCATTGGTTTGCTTTCAACTCAAAATGGGTGCCTTGTTTCCATTCCCGAGTACCGCCATCCGAAGGTTTGCGGCACTCAAAACTAATCTTGATTTTCGAATCCAGTTCAACCCAGATGTCGCATGCAAACATGTCGTAAGCACTCAAATCATACTGCGGCTCGTCCCAGTTGGTGAAAGCATCCCAACCAAACGCTGCGGTGTAGAAATAGGAAGTCTCGTAACCTGCAGGGCTTGACCAACTTGCGCCCCAGCTTGTCGGCGCGAAAGCAAGTGTATTGGTCTGGTATTTCTGAGCAAACAATGCAGTCACTTTCTCTTCAGCTATTGTTGGGTCTGCCGGTGCTTCCGGATAGTCAGGAGTCGGCTCGTTCCAGAAGTAAACATTTGCAACGGCCAACGGGCTGCCCTCTGCTGAAGTACTGTCTCTATGCATGTAGTGCTCGAAGATGATGCACTTCACGTTTTTCCAATCATACGTAATCTCTTCATAATTCCACCATGCCGGGTCTGCATCGATGGTGTTCCAACCGGCATTGAGCCTGAATTGGATACCATGCTTAAAGCCTGCTTTTGCCTCGATGGTGAGATCAATCAGTAAGGTATCCGGAGCCCATATATCAAAGTGCAGTTTAGAATAGCCACTGAGGTCAACAGAGTCTGTTGCACCCTTGAAACCATCCCAAGTCATTGCAGCAGTATAGGCTACATCTGTGCCGTCCAAGGATAATGTCTCCCATGCAATACCGCTCCAACTCTGCGGGGTAAAGTGCAGATTGTTCGTCGTGTAGTGGTTGCAATAGAGCGCCATCACATCTTCCTCTGCATGCGCAGGAGCTGCCGGTGCCGTTTCCGGCTTAGCAACTACCGGTTCGTAATCACAGGTAATCTTTAAATCACGGATAGAGAACGCGCCGCTCACAATCTCGCCACCCGGGTTAGCCACGATGACCAATTTCTTCCACGGCTCTTCGCCATGATTGCCCCAGAGATCTGCATTCGGGGTAATCTCCAACGAAGCCCAATCGGTCGAAGACAAAGAAATCCAGTGCTCTGCCTCCCATTTCAATCCACCGTTGGCATCTACCAGATAGACATACAATGTAACATCCTGTCCGTCTCCTTTTAAATCAAAATTGATTTTGGTAACGCCGGTGAGGTCCGGTAATACGAATTCTACGCCTGCCACATCCCAGGCTTTCGCTACGGTCCACGAAGCATTGAGAACGCCCTCTGCTACAACCGGAGTGCAGGAACCACCTTCGGAGGTATACCCCTGAGCGGTATTCAAATCCAGCGTCAATTCACCTGCGAAAAGACTCATTGCCATAACGGAGGCAACGAATAGAGAAAAAATCTTTTTCATAAGCATTAAATTTTAAAGTTAAACAATAAGGGTTAAAAGTTATTATTTGTTTTCTCCCACTCTCGCCCACGTGATTGTGGTGGTATAGTGGGAACCGTCTTCTCGCTCGCGGAGAGCGGACCATTTCATCTCGTTACCGCGGATATAGTCGATATCCCATCCCTCGTATTCGATGGTGTCTACCCCTTGGTTCTGCCATCGTGTAAAGATCCAGTCGCCATCCACATACCATTCGCTGATTGGATCTCCAAGAGGCTGCCAGTTGCCTTGTTCATCTCTCAGGGAATAGATGTATGTGCCGTCTTCCTTATATTTCATGCGCGCAATGCTGTCTCCGTAGGTCTCATCACCGCTCTTCGCTACGCGTTCCCACATGCCGAGGATGTCGCGCGAGTAGTCCACGGTAACCTTTTTAAAATTAAATTCCGCCGAAATGACACCGTCCCCTACGGTCGACGACATGCTATTATCGTCGATAGACAACACTTTTTGCTTGTATTCAACGGACGTTTCATCTTTGATAATCACATAGTCGTCGGATATAGTATAGGTAAGGGGTTTTTTATTGAACTTACGCCACGATAGATAACCCTTGCCTCCGGCTTCGTATGTCCCGATAAGCCGCTGGTTGGTAAGCGTTTCTTCGCCGAATTGAGTAACGCTCTTCCATTTACCTATAATCTTGGTTTCCAGGCTCTTGGACTCGGGATTGTTGCCGTTGCAGGAACTCAGCACTGCCGCTGCGCCTATCGTTGCTGCCAGCACGAGATGATAAATCTTTTGCATCATAAATGCCGTTTTTCTAAAATTTGCTGCAAATTTACAACAAAAAATTTGAATTACCAAGATTTTTAGCAAAAATAATCGTTTTTGCCTGCAAAATAAGAAATAAATTGGTATAAAAATCGAATTATGCTCGCATAAATGAGAGTTTTTACCGGTTTATTTGGAGTTCGCTACATTTAGCGAACGTAAATTCGAAGGGGCCCCATCTATGGGGGAGGTGGTCGAAGGTACTACTTTTTTTCCTTTATACTTCCTTTATGGCTTACATTTCAACTTATGATTGTGTCATGTCTTCGGCGATACCGGCAAGTTGCTTGCACTCCATATTTTTTTGCTTGAGGATTTCCACTCCTTGCATAAATAAAGGGATATAGAGCTCGTGTTGCATGCGGATGAGGTATGAGACTTCGGACTCTTTTAAGATATGGATGTACATCTCCTTATGTGTTTTGAAATCTGCGAGCTCTGCCTTGTGATGAATCATAGTGATACGCCGCTTATCTTCATTCATCTGATTATGGTACTGTGTCAAAAACTGGCTGAGAGTAAAGCACTTGCCCATCGTTTCGATAAACTCCACGCTCCGAATGGTCCGCCATGTCTCTATGTTGCTTTCAAAAATATGGGCGGCTGTATAATCAGTAATCTGAGCATCGAACAATATCATTCTGCCCACACATTCCGCTAAGGTGCTATCCGCCAGAACCGACAAGTTGTCCCAATTTTGCTTGATAATGGTATTGACCGAATCGCTCTCCTGCATTAACTCTATACAATCTTCAAATTTCTCTATATGATTATCCAGACTTCGAACAAGCATTTTTACCTGTTGTCGCTCGCTTTTGCGATCTTCATAATTAGTAACCAGGTATGTGGTGCCAATGGTAAGCACAATACCGATGATGGTACCTAAGGTATTGGCTAAAATGTTTTTTACAAATGGTTGGTTGAACCATTGTATGCGTGGAATACGGATGCGAATCATGTTAATATCAATAAGTAGTGGTTTCGGCTGCAAAAGTACAAAAAAAAATTCATATATGCAAATAAAAACAGAAAAAGCGCAATTTAGATATGCTTTTTCTTGTGTATTCCCAAAAACGACGAGTTACATTGGGGGCCCCAAAGGAAAAATCGCACAAAAAATGCGATTTTTCTAATATTATTTGCATATATCAAAAAAAAGCAGTACTTTTGCAGGCAGAAATAAGAAGAACCAAGTTCAATTAATTAAAATTAAATGCTTATGAAAAAGATTTTAGTTGCCGTTATGGCAGTGTGCACCATGGTGCTCGGTTTCACAAGTTGTGAGAAATCAGCAGATGTACAGCGACCTATACGTATGGGAGTTGGCTACCAAGGCCGATCAGGAGGGTAATCGCGCTTTGTACATCAAGTTCGCTAACGGTGCGATGAACAAAATTACCGGTGAGAATCTTTCCGGAAAGACGGCTTTCCAAGGTTATTACAACGGAGTGAGCTGCTATCTGTACCCGATGTGGCCGGCAGAGGTTCCGGAAGCAGTGCTGGAATACAAACCGCTGTTGCAATAAATCAACTCTTCGAGTTACATCGGGGACCCCAAGGAAAAATCGCTCACACGGGCGATTTTTCTATTTTTATTTGCATAAATGCAAAAAAAGTAGTAATTTTGCGCAAAATTGTGTGATATGAAGAAAATTGTTATCTTTTTTATCGGAATTGGTCTGTGCGTGTCCGTGCACGCGCAGAAGCAAAATCAGGCGTATCTGGATTATATCGAGCAGTGGCGTGAGACCGCTGTGCAGCAGCAGACGGACTACGGCGTGCCCGCCTCAATCACCATGGCGCAAGCGCTGTTGGAGTCTGCCGCAGGGCAGAGTGAACTGGCGCTCAACGCACGAAACCATTTCGGCATCAAATGTACGAGCGAGTGGTTCGGCGGCGTCTATTACTACGACGATGACAGCCAGGGCGAGTGCTTCCGTATGTATGCCGACGCGGGCGAGTCGTTCAAGGACCATTCGCTCTTCCTCCAGCGGCCGCGTTATGCCACGTGCTTTGAGATAGCCGTGGAGGACTACGAGGGATGGGCGTACCGGCTCAAAGCCTGCGGTTATGCCACCGACCCGAGTTATGCCCAAAAGCTCATCAAACTGGTGGAGGACTATCGGCTCGATACCTTGGTTAATGGTTCACGGGTAACGGTTACTGATAAATCTGCGGTGGCGAATGATTCCGTCCCGCAGTCGAATGACACCGTGGCGCATAGGCCGCTGAAAGCAACGTTGGTGATGGTGACCGAACCCATCCGTGTGTTCACGCAGGAACCCGAACCGCCCTATGTGGTGCCGCCCACAGCGCGTGAAGAGAAGCGGACGTTTCTGCTCACGCACCCGTCCAAGAAATGCAACGGACTCAAATATGTGGAGGCGCGCGAAGGAGACACCTATGCCAACGTGGCGTTTCGGCTCAACGTACGCGAACGACAGCTCCGCGAATGGAACGATGCGCTGGGGCGAGACCTCGCGGTCGGAGACCGCATATATATGAGCGCCAAGAAAAAGACTGTGCCCGCCGAGAAAGGACTCATGTGGGTGCATCCCGGTGAGACGCTCTGGGCTATCTGCCAGCGCGAAGGAATACAAATGCAACAGGTGCAGAAACTCAACGAATTTCCCGTGGACCTGCGCACCTTTCGTACCCGCCAGCAGATTTACCTGAATAAGCCGCCGAAAGAGAAGAAGTGAATATCACCGACGCCATAGTGGACTACCTGCGCGAGAGCGGTCTGGAGCAGTCTGTGCTGGAGGTGCAGATGGAGGAAGTGTGGCCAAACGTCATGGGCGAGACCGTCGCCAAACTGACGCGAAGCGTGGAAGTGAAGGACGGCATGCTCATCGTGCACGTCAACTCAGCCGCACTCAAGGCGCAACTATTTGAGAACCGCTTTGAGCTCGTGCGCAAACTCAACGAGGCCGTCGGCGCACCAGTCATCAGAGATTGTAGGATTTTGGGGTAGAGGTGTTTTATCCGAATAACATAGAAGAGAAGATTGATTTCGTCGTCATCCGCGATGAACTGAACCGCCGCTGCACATCGTCCTTGGGGCGTGAGCGCGTGGAAACGATGCATATGGAGACCGATTTTGATACGGTGCAACATCTGCTTCTGCTCACCGACCAGATGTGCCAAGCCAAGGCGGACCCGATGCTCACCTTCCCGCGCGGAGATATTCACGACATGCGGGAAGCCATCGCACGCATCCGCATAGAAGGACTATTCCTGGACGAAGCCGAACTGGACGACCTGCGCAAGACCCTCTCCTATGCCGCCGAGCTGGAGACCTTCTTCGCCGCGCTCGATGAGCAGAAATATGCGCTCTTAAAAAATCTATCAGCGCAGCGGTCTAACAGTGAAACGGTCTTGCAGCGCAGCGGTCTGGCAACTATCGTCAAAGCGATAGATGCCGTCCTCGACCGTTATGGCAAACTGGCGGACCATGCTTCGCCGGAACTGGCGCGTATTCGCCGAGAGATAACCAACCTGCAAGGCAGCGTAGGACGTACCTTAGCTTCTATTTTGCGTCAAGCCAAGACAGACGGGTTTGTGGATGCCGACGCCACGCCTACCTTACGTGAAGGACGTCTGGTCATTCCTGTCTCTCCTGCTTTTAAACGCAAAATAGGCGGCATTGTGCATGACGAGTCGGCTACCGGCAAGACCGTCTATATAGAGCCGCAACAGGTGGTGGACGCCAATAATCATATCCGTGAACTGGAAGGCGCAGAGCGGCGGGAACGTATCCGTATTCTGCAAGCTGTGACGGATATGCTTCGTCCCAATACCGACCTGATTAACGATAGCCAGACCATGCTTGCGGAGGTCGATTTCCTTGGCGCAAAAGTATCGTTGGCGCAAACGCTGCATGCCATTCGTCCCGAGCTGCATGACCGACCGATGCTCGACTGGAGCGATGCGCGGCACCCTGTCCTCTGGCTTCATTACGCGCCGCAGGGAAAGACCGTCGTGCCGCTCTCTATCCGCCTGCAGGCGGAGGAGAACCGGATGCTGGTGATCAGCGGACCGAATGCCGGCGGTAAGTCAGTATGCCTCAAGACCGTGGCGCTGCTCCAATATATGCTCCAGTGCGGCCTGTTGGTGCCCGTGGCGGAGCAGAGTAGGGCGGGCCTGTTTGACCAACTGATGATTGATATCGGCGATGAGCAGTCGATACAGGATGAGCTATCCACCTATTCCTCGCACCTGCGCAACATGCGCGCGTTCCTTAAACAAGCTGATGACCGCACGCTCATCCTCATCGATGAGATGGGTACCGGCACAGAGCCGCTCATCGGCGGTGCGCTGGCAGAGGCCATCCTCAAGGAACTGGTCGAGCGACACGCGTTCGGCGTCATCACCACCCATTATACGAACCTCAAGCATTTCGCGGAGCAGACGCCGGGTGTGGTCAACGGAGCGATGCTTTATGACCGAGGTGCCATGCGGCCGCTCTTCCAGCTGTCCATAGGCCAGGCAGGCAGTTCGTTTGCCATCGAAATAGCCCGGCAGACAGGTCTCGGCGAAGCCATCATCCAGCATGCTACCGACCTCGTCGGCGAGGAGCATATCGACTACGACAAGCAGCTACAGGATATCGCTCGCGACAAGCGGTATTGGGAGCGCAAACGTCAAGCCATTCGCCAGAAAGAGAAGGAACTGGAGACGCGTATCACGGAGTATGAGGAGCGAATGGCGGCTATCAAAGCCACCAAACGTGAGATTATGGAGGAGGCGCGGCAACAAGCCGAAGAACTGCTGCAAGGCGCCAATGCCACTATCGAGCGAACGATTCGGGAGATAAAAGAAGCCAAGGCGGAGAAAGAGAAGACCAAGGCGGCACGAAAGAAAGTGGAGGAACTGCGTGAACAAGTCATGCCGCAGACCCCCAAGAAAGCCAAGAAAAACCGCACGGTGGCCGCCAGCGGAACACCCGCTGCAGAGCTGCCCAAAGTGATGCACGACTTCAGTGAGCTGCGCCGTCTCAAAGGCTCCGTGGAAGCGGCTGCTCCAGTTACACGCACGCATAGCAGCGTCTCCATTGCCCACAAGCGGACGGTCTCGTTCGAACGGACACTCGACCTTCGCGGCTATCGAGCTGACGAAGCATTGGAGCAACTGATCGCCTACATGGACGATGCTATCATGGTCGGTGCAGGTGAGGTGACTATCCTTCATGGAACCGGCACAGGAGCGCTCAAACAGCTTACGCGCGAATACCTGAACGACCTCAACCGCCAGCGACGCAAACGCGGACAAGTGGCATTGGAGTTCGGCGACGGAGATGTCAACCACGGCGGAGCCGGACTGACTGTAGTGAAACTATAACAAACAATAGATGATATGAAGAGACTAATTACACTTTTGATGCTGTGCCTCTGTGGTGTATGGCTTTATGCCGGCGCGCGCGAAGGAGCACCGGATGGCTCACGGCCCGGCTTTGGAGAACGCAGATACTCCATCTCCGGCATGGCCGAGTACAGCTACAATACCACGTGGGGACACCATGCCAACTTCGACGTCCAGGCGCTGATGCCTATTAACCGCTATTTTGAGATGGAGGCCAAGATGCAGTTCTCCACCGCTAATGTGCATACCGGCGTGGTGCAATTACGCCCTAAATTCGAACTGCTGGTGGGTGAACTGTTCATCGAGACCGACCTTCGTTACCGCGCGGTGGCGCGCAACCGCATCGGAGACATCAATGCCCTAATCGGTCTGGGCTACCGGATGGACTATGTGTCCATCACGTTCGGCTCTTTCACCCGTATCATTGACGACTATAACATGACGTGGCACGAGCAAGGCAACTATGTGGTAGAGCCGTTTAACCTGCTCTATCGCGTGGAAGTGTTCTGCCGCCCGCAGAATAACTACTGGAATCTCTCGTTCATGGTCAGCAATTCAGACGACTACCAGATGGAACGTATGTGGCAACCTCTATTCATGGCCGGAGCATGGTATGACGTGGATGACCACTGGCGCCTCAATTTCTGGGCACAATGCAAGCCGACAGGTATGTTTCATCTGGACGCCACCTTCTATGGCGCCACGTTCAGAACAGGTTTCAGTTACAGGTTTTAATGGAAAGGAGAGTAGAACATGAAAAAGAATCTTTTATATTTGAGTCTCATTGCGCTCGGTCTCACTTCCTGCGCTTCGGATGACACTACCTTGGATATCGCCGGTCTGTTCTCGCCGAACGGAGAGGTGGTAGGCACGCGCTTCGCGCAGTCGATGGCATATAACGACTCCGTGGGCGAGATGCATCTCGATATGGGTTCCGACGATTATGTCATCTATGCCTGCGCTGACAGCCATATCACCCGTAAAAACCACAAGAATCTGGACTTCTTTATTGACCAATACAGGGCCGAGACAGCTCCGAAGTTAGCGCTACATCTAGGTGACATCATCGATGCGCAGAAGAACTACCCCTGCGCGGATAGCATCCTTCATTTTGCCGGACAGACCATACTGGACACCGTGTTCGCCACGCCCGGAAACCATGATATATACTTCCGCCAGTGGTCTATCTACCGCAGTTTCTTCAAGACCTCTGCCTATTGGTTCGATACGAATAACGGCGCCAAGAAACTGGACCTCTTCATCTGTCTGGACAGTGCGGAGGGCACGCTGGGCGTGGACCAGATGAACTGGCTGCGCAACCTGCTGGCGAACAAATCCAAAGAGGGCTATCGTCGCATCGTCGTCTTCACGCACACCCATATATGGAAGCTGGATGAGTCGCAGGGACATACCTCCAACATGGCATTGGAGGAGACCTATGAACTGACGTCTCTGTTAGGCCAGTATGGCGTAGAAACGGTATGGTGCGGACACCAGCACGCTATGCAGCGCGTGGCATTCAAAAACGTAATGTACCTCGTGCTCAACGCCACCAAGGACAAAGAGCAGGGACAGTCGTACATGATAGCCGAGATGGGCAATAACGTGAACTATTCGTTCATCGAATACCCGAAGGAATAGACCTATTTTCGGGTTCCTTTGAATGCATTCTTGCCGAGTTCTATCTCCGGCGGGAAGAGAGGTTGGCGCAGGCTTTCGCAATCTTGGAAAGCTCCTGCGCCTATCTTTTTGATAGTAACAGGGAAGGATACTTTTCGGATGTTCCGGCATTCCATAAACGCATAATCGCCGATGATCTGCAGTGAGTCGCTGAATATCAGTTCCCGCAGACTCCGGCACTGTGCAAAAGCACTCTCTTCAATCTCCTTGAGCGATGGATTGAAGATGATTTTCCGCAGGCTGATGCAATGAGCGAAAGCATGCTTGCTGAGCGTGGTGAGCGACTGCGGCAGTTCAACCTCTAATAGCATCTTGCAATCCATGAATGCGCCCTCTTCGATGCGATGGATATCCGGCGTGAGGACGATAGACTCTAGTTGCTGGCAGTTACGGAAAGCGTGAGCGCCGATGCGGAAAGTGGTCTTGGGAATGTTGATTTTCTCCAATGCCAGACATCCGTCAAACGACTCATCTCCTACGGCGTACAGCCCTTCGGGCAAGCGTACGCGGTAGAGCCGTGTGCAACCCTGGAAAGCCTGTTTGGGCAGCGAGTTGATACGCGATGGAATAGTGATATCCCGAATGATAGCGCAGCCGGCAAAAGCCATCTCTCCGATAAACTCCAGGCTCTCGGGCAGTTTGATTTCTTCCAATGCCGAGCAGCCGGCAAATACCCCGTTGTCAATGCGGCGTAAACGGGCAGGCAGAGACAGATGTTTGATGGAGCGGCACATATAAAACGCACCTTGCTCCAGGACTTCGATACTGTTGCTCAGCACCTGTTCACGCAGGTTGATGCAGCCATAGAAAGCACCCATACCCAGTCGTTCCAGCTCTTGTGGCAAGGTGGCGGAACGCAGTTTGGCGCAGTTATAGAAAGCGAAGTTACCCACCTCCCGAACCGAAGCGGGAATGGTGACGTCCGTCAGGTTCTCGCATTGATAGAAAGCCGCCGTAGGGATGGCTGTGACAGTAGCAGGAATGACCACTGTTTTCAGCTGTGCGTTGTTGGCAAACGCGCGCTCGGCGATGAGACGGATAGGTATCTTGTTCTTGAAGATATACTTGGCGGGCAGGTTGCTATTGGTGGCAATCAGGCAGTCATCAATAATCAGAGCGCCTTTCTTCCATTTCTTCTCATTGAGCCAGATGCCACTTCCCGTAAACGCGTCTTCGCCGATAGAGCTGACGGAAGCGGGAATGATGATTTTCTGCAGGTTCTTGCAGTCGCGAAATGTCTCATGGTCAATCCTTGTGAGCGCGGCGGGTAATTCCACCCGTGTGATGGTCTTATTGCCCTGAAAAGCACCGGCAGCTATCAGTTTGGTGCTGTCCGGAACGATGAACCGCGGTTTGATAGTCTTGTCTGTGGCGATGAGGATGCCATCAATCCATAGGCATCCGTCCGTCCAATTGGCCTTGTTGAGGATGATACCCGTGCCATCGAATGCCGAGCGATAGACGCGCTGCAGAGTAGGCGGCAGAACGATGGTAGTAAGGTTTTTGCAGCCTTTGAAGGCCTTGTCGCCGATGGAAGTGACGGTATAACGATGCTGCCCGACGGTAATCTCTGCCGGAATAAGCAGTTCTCCGGAAACACGTTGATTGATAGCTACTTCCGCCGTCAGATGGTTCTCATCCAGCGTATATCGGATGTCCTGATAGAAGGCATCTTCGGCAGCACACGAGAGACTAATGAACAAGGCGGCCCATACCATCATATATGTGCTCGCCTGCTTGAATATAGAGTTGGCCATTATAGATATATTTACGATTTTTGATTGAAGACTGATGATTTTCGATGCCTTGCGGGTGCATGTTCTCGATGCCGAGCAGATAACAGATGGCATTCTCTATGAGCCGTTTGCCTTCGTTTGTCAGATGAGCGGTTGAGTACTCGCTTACACCTATCATGATAAGTTTTTGCGGCAGAACGGTGCCGTTGCAATTAGTGCCGGCGGGGAACTCCGCAATAACGGTCGTGTCCTTGCCTGTGTTTCCTAATACATTAAAGCCGGACGTGTTGGTCCACGTAGAGATACCGGTAACGGCGTTGGTGTTGCACTGTGAGAAAAGCGGCAGCTGGCCGTCGGTAATGGTCAAGCCCTTGAAAAGCGGATGTGTCGGTTGTGTAACGGTGACACTCAGGTCAGCGGTGTTGACCGCTGTGCCCCAACCCCATACGCCGGCTTTGAGCAGCCACGGTTTGAGCAGAACCATCGGTTTGTCATAACCCTTGAGCGGCGTGAAACCGAGCGCAGAAGATGAGGGCTTGCTGCCCAATACAACCGCTTCATAACTGCTATAGTCGATTTCATTGTTCATCGCATCGGTCTCAACAACCCAAAGACTGTCATTCGCCCGCAGATAGGAAAGCAGCGCTTTATCCTCCACCGCACCGGGGATGGTGACGAAAGCCACTGCATGCGTACCTTCGGGTTGCACAGCAGGAACGGTATCGTCCGGAAGCGGGTCGTGGTGCTCACCCGGCGATTCATAACACCCCAAGTCCGGTGCCAAACCGTTATAACCGAGATTGAGGTCTATACCTGCGTCAATCAGAGGCGAACCGGAGGCGAGTCGGAGGCAAGTACTGTCTGCCAAATCTCCATTCGCCTGACGAGGACCGAGAATCTGCGTGGTGTCCAAAGACTGGAAATCACTTGCCGATACAGAGAAACCGTTGTTCCAACTGTTATGGTCAATCGTTACGACCGTCTGAGACTTATAACTATCCGGGTTCTGGCCTGCATAACTGATGCAATTCTGAATGGTGTTGGTGCCATATGCCGTGGTGAAGCCGTAATTGACATTGTTGGCATAAGCCGTGTTGTTATACACCCACATCGTGCCGCCGTTATTGTTCTGGTCAAAGCCGCGAGCATAATTCCCTACCGCCAAGCAATGATGGATGAGGATCTTATGGTTCGTAGGGACAGCTACTCCACTCGGATTTTTCCCTGCTCCACCCATTTTGAAGCCGTTGCCGTTGCCCTGACAAGGGTATCGGTCCAGCGTGATTTTAATCGAATCACCATAACGGTCAACCATTTTAGTGCCCACTTTGCTGTCGAACCAGGCTTTATCTACGCCCAAAGCCCGAGGATTTTGAGTCATGTCATAATACGGCGCGCCGTTCTGATAGCAGATGCAGTTTTCAATGATGGTGTTGGATGAGCTTACGCGCTGAAAGAAATCCCATCCATCGTCGGAGTTGTTCCATGCGCGGCAGCCGATATAGTGGTTCCCGGCTCCGGTGAACTGTTTGTCCGCAAAGCCGTCCGCATTCCCGCCGAAGTTCGCTACTCCACCTGTTCCTGTTGTCTTATAGTCGAAATTATCATGGCTGTCCACGTTCTTAATAATATTGTTTCCGCCTTTCTTCATCTGGCAACCGGTGTCCGCCGAACCATAAATATCCAGGTTTTCAAAAAGGCAATAGGAGCCTTCACAATACAAATTATTCTTGCCGGACCAAGCTATCGAAAGGTCTTTGATATGAATGTAGAGCGAGTTCTCGTGAATAGTGATACCGCGTGTGCCGTACGCCACTTTATGGAAATCCAGCACAACGTCGTCACCCGGATATCCGGCTATCACGATGTATTTGGATGAACTGCCCCGTTTGTTGATGCTGAACTTGTCCGAGAATTCGTATGTTCCTTCGCGTAGATAGAGCGTGTCACCGCCGTTTTGCAGCTTCGCCACGCCATCAGCGAAAGTTGTCGGCGAGAAATACGAACTCCCATCCCCGGTACCATCCGGCGAGGCATAATAGGTTGCGGCATTTATGGAAATATTTATTCCAAGACAACAAACAAATGTAAACAACTTTTTCATAAATTTTCTATAATAGTGTGACTAGTTTTTGTAAATTGGCATTATCGTTGTATATACAACTTAGAATGTTTTCCCTATCTTGTATATCGTTTCTTGAGAATGAGCGTAGAAAATATTGCCGACAAAGAGCAATCATTTCATCGGTTGAGTTGGCAATTTGGCATAAGGAAGCTAAATCGGTGCCGTGAATCATAGGAGGATTTACAATCACGAATCGTCCGTTATATAGTACATTTAGCAGCTTGAGTTTCAATCCCGTTGCTTGAAAAGTTGGTAATAGATGAATTTGCGCCTCTCGGATTAGCTGCTCCATCTGTGTTGGGGCCGGGGAATCATACAAGGTCACGTTGGGATAGTTTTTAACTTGTTCATACAGTTGAAGAGATGGATGGCGACCAGCAAAGATAAAATGGCATTCGGGCAAGGCAGGAACAATGTTTTGCAGAATGTACATTGCTGCATTTTCGTTCTCTGCCAATTGGAGATTTCCGTGATATAAGATGTATTTTCCCTTTCCTTCCAAAGCTTGAATAGTGGTGCTCCCGTGGAAGGATGGAATATAATATGTGGGAAGTTGCGGGTAATGGAGCTTGAAATATTGTTCGTCTTGGTGAGCCACTGCTGCAATGGAAGAAGCAGACCGTATAATAGGCTCATATCTCTGCAGTTTCCATGCTTCTATCCTATAGAACATTGATTTCCATAATGAGTGAGAAGCTTTTGCTAAGCCTCTATAGTAGTCATGCTCTATGTTACATTCGCGAAATATCTTATTTCGTTGAGCCAGAGATGGGTGTGACAGGTAATAGCATGAGACCAGTCCTTCAAAAATAATAGGATCTTCATCTTGTTGTAGGTTTTTTAACAAAGCGTTGTTAACTCGGCTGACTATCCCATATGGTAAAAGTTGTAATTGCGAAGCATAGCCTGTGCGGCGTTTGTAATAATAAACATGGCTGCATAATTTCTCCAATTGCGAATAATGAGAGAGCGCGCCTTTGTATGTGCAATGGAGTGTGATGGCAATCCCTGCTCGGTGTAGAGCCTGAATGCAATAGAATACATCTATAACGCCTCCATAGTCAGGGGGGTACGGGATGTCAAACGAGACGATATGTATATGACGTAGAGACATTAGTAAGTGTCTTTTGATAATTGTTTTTCTATGATTTTTACTAGTAACCGATTTTGTTCCTGACGGGAGAATGCAATGCGGTGTTGAGTCTTCTGTCGCGTATATCCATTTTCCTTCCATTCGTTGTATTTATCAACGATAAAGGCTTTTATATTCGTTATATCATCAGTGGCAATCCCTGCATTGGTGTAATTTATAAGTTCCGCCAAAGACCCATTATCTGATGGTACGCAAAGAACAGGTTTATCACAACCAAGAGCTTCATAGAATTTCGTGGTTAGCATACCATGCACATTTGTGTTGGTCAGTACAAGCATGATACTACTGCTTCGGATTGCGTCTCCTAATTGATCATGGGGAATAGCATCTTGAGTAGGGGTATGAAATATGAACTGAATAGGCGAATCCAATTCTTGTATGGCTCTCTTGACTTTCTCCAATGCTGGTTTTTGCCAATCGTATAAAGTACCGATATAAGATATAGTAAACGTATCTGTAGAAATGTTCTCCGGATAAAACTGCTTTTCGTCAAATCCGTTATAAACAATGTACGTGTGAGGGTTATGCCGTTTGATGAATTCTGCATGCCATGGGGATACGGTGGTAATGGCATTTGCTGCTCGGAGTACCTGGTTGCGACGACGGATATGAATAGCACGATAGATATTTCGGAAAGGCATTAGCCACCATTGCTGGTGTTGATATTGATAGGTAGAGTTGTCCACCTGTTCATCCAAATCGCGGATGTCACAAATAAGCGGCACTTCAAGTCTCTGGGCTATGATTTTCGCAGCACCTAACGGAAAATCAGAGAAGGCGGTGCATAAAACCAAATCATAAGGAACGCAGTTATTTCTTTGGAAAAACTTACACGCGAAAGCTTTGTTATGCCAATCTGCGACAAGCGTCCAGATGGTTTTAATGCCCCAATCAAACAATCCACCCGTGTACATCGGAATGGTGATAATTGGGTATTCGTGGGCAAATATCAATGGTTGGTACTGCTCCGTTAGAAGCGTTATATCGTACCCTTTTTGCATCAAAAAATCACACATGTATCTCAAACGCGGGAAATAACCGGGCGCCTCAGGCGGATCGGAGATAACAAGGATATGTTTCGGGTGCTTATTGGCCATTTAGCAGATTGAGGATTTTGGGGTATAGAGAGCGGTGATAGGTGTCTGGCGTGAGAATGGAGTTATGCCATAGGAGGCAGAGGTCGCCGTGGTGCATTTTGACTTTGGCGATGAGGCGCTCGCAGAGGAAATAAGCTTCGTCTTCCGTCAGGTTCATGTAGTTCTCGTTGCTCAGCGTGCAATCCATCACCATGAGCGGGTGCAACGTGAGCGGCGTGAGTTGGTAGGTCTTCGGATTAATCCACCGCACGGCACGTGTCGTTTGTAGGCGGAAGCCGGCGCTATCGGCAAAGCCCATCGTGAAATCATCGGTATATCCTGCATCAGCCAGACGTTGCATATGGTCAATATCGCTACGCAGGTAGTGCGCGCGGAACATTCGGCTATATTCGATTTTGGGAATAGAACCGTAGTAACTGCCATGCACGCCGAGATAGGCATTGTTGTAACGCAGCATATGCTTGAGGCGTTTGTAATCGCGTCCCCACAAGCAATATTGCGGGTAGTCAAAGCCTTTTCCTTTCGTTCGTTTGATGAAATAGATGACATCTGCGCCCGGCACGCTCGCATCTTGCTCAATGAGCCACGGGAACGTGTAGTACGGGTCGTTGTGAATGCTTCGGAGTGATTTGAGCACTTGTTTTGTCTCGCCGCGTAGAATGCCTCCGACGGCGCTACGCAAACTCCGGTATTGTGCTATCGCGTCCACATCGTGTGTCAGATAAATATGCCCGAATCCGGGTTCCGGCATCGGAAGATCAAGCAGTTTGAGGACCAGACGGGCATGTTCGTCGATCCGCGGAATGAGTAGACGGCTTTTGTATGACAGCATTGAGTATTTGGCGGCGAAACGTCCGTGTTCGTCTCGTTGGTCATTTATCAATTCCTCTGCGCGGGAGGTGAAGAAGAAGACGTTGTACAGAATGTCCGTGCGGATGATGTATTTGCCTTTTGCCGGGTTCTCTGTAACCGGTTTGTCCAGGTCCGGTAGCACGATGTCTTTGCCCAAATGGCCATTCGGTACAATGATGACATCGTGCGTCTCTAACGCTTTTTCATCGGCTGTGTAAGCCACTCTGGCTGCGGCTTCTTCATTGCCGTAACAAAGCCAGTTGATGATGTAATCAATAATCTCTTTCATTCGCTCAGTATCTCCCATTCGTAAAGTTTTTGTTCTATCTGGTGTTTGACCGTTTCGTATTTCTGGAAATTCTCCGGTATTTGGTTTTCCGGCACGGCCAATAGTTGTTCGATGTCCGCTTGCTGGGCTTCGAGCGCCGCGATAGCGGCTTCAACTTCGGCAATTTGTCGTTCACGTTTGCGTTTCTCTGCGGCTGCGGCTTTTTGTGCAGCGTAATCTTGGGCGCCAGAGAGAGGCTCGATAGCAGCCTGACGTTGGCTTTGACCGTCGGTTGACCGTCGGTCGACTGTCGGTCGACTGTCGGGATTCAAAGGGTTTTTCCTATTCAATTCATTGAGGTCGGTCAGTTTCTTTGCTCTCAGGAAATCGTATATTCCGCCGAGGTGCTCTTTGACATGTCCGCCGCCGAATTCATATACCTTTGTGACGAGTCCGTTCAGGAAATCTCGGTCGTGGCTGACGCAGATGAGTGTGCCATCAAAGTCCTTGAGCGCGGCTTTGAGTACGTCTTTGGATTGCATGTCAAGGTGGTTGGTCGGCTCATCGAGGATGAGCAGGTTGCATGGTTCCAAGAGCAGACGAATCATCGCCAGGCGGCTTCGTTCACCGCCGCTGAGTACTTTCACTTTCTTGTCGCTCGCTTCTCCGCCGAACATGAATGCGCCCAGAATATCGCGAATCTTGGTGCGAATATCTCCCACCGCCACGTAGTCGATGGTCTCGAAAACCGTGAGGTTGTCATCCAGCAGAGCGGCTTGATTCTGTGCGAAATAGCCTATTTTGACATTGTGTCCTATTTTGAGTGTACCAAGGTAATCCAGTTGGCCCATGATACACTTGACGAGCGTTGTTTTTCCTTCACCGTTCTTGCCGACAAATGCCACTTTCTCTCCTCTGCGGATGGTGAAGTTGACATCGTGAAAGACATTGTGCTCACCGAAATCTTTGCGCAGGTCTTCTACGATAATCGGAAAATCTCCACTTCGCGGAGCCGGCGGGAAGCGCAGATTCAGGCGGCTGGTGTCCTCCAAATCGACTTCGAGTCGCTCGAGTTTCTCGAGTTGCTTGATTCGGCTCTGTACTTGCACGGCTTTGGTGGCTTTGTAGCGGAAGCGCTC
>ONGK01000003.1 GCA_900317345.1 uncultured Bacteroidales bacterium
CTGGGGCCAGAATGCATTCCATACATCTATCAAACTGACGTATGATTCGTCGGTTATCTTCCATCGTTGGACGGAGGATGCGATTATCTCGCTGGCAGGGCCGAATTTGGCGAAGAAAGCAGACGGCTCAGATTACGAGCTCTATGCGTTCGATAATTTCCAGTGGCTGCTCAACGGCAACGAAGTGGAAGGTGCGAACCGCTCGTATATGGAGCACCCGGGTAAACTGAATATGTCGGATGCTTTCGCGCTTCGCATGACGCGTGCCGATGGACTGGAGTTCACCACCTGCTCTTATATCCCGGATCACAACCGGAATGCGCGTATGGCTGGTGAGAAACCGGTGGGCGTATCGCTCACGCCGACAGATCCGCTCGCAGGCAGTCCGGTGGAAATCATCCTGACGGACGATGCGGAGGTGGAGCTCTATTCCGTAATGGGCAATAGAGTGTTCGCTCGCCGCTTCAGCAAAGGCATTTCCTCGTTCAGCGCACCCGCTGCACAAGGTATATATATAATGAACGTGCGCACGCGTGGAGAAGTAGTTACTCTCCGCATACGCGTACGTTGATGAGAAATAACAAACAATTGTATTATTAACTAAAATTTCAAGAGAATGAAACATCGATTACTCTCTCTCCTGTTTGCATGTTGTATTGCTGCAGCAGGGTTCTCAGCGGTTCCTTATTCGCTGAATGAAAGTTTCGAGTCGGGTATTCCGTCTTCATGGTCTCAAGAGGTTCTTTCTGCTGAGCAGGAACTCTGGGCAATTGATGCGGAATCTACCTATCCAACCGGAGCTTATGATGGCGAGCATCGAGTAGCACTTCGCAATTCAACTGATGCGGAGAAACACTACATCACTCGTCTGATTACGCCTGTGTTAGACCTTTCGGCTGTTTACTCGCCGCAATTGTCTTTTGCGTATGCACAACAGGCTCGTACCGGTATGCACGACACTTTAGTCGTGTACTATCGTCTCACCTCTGCGTCTGATTGGGTGGAGCTTTGTCGCTACAACGATGCTACTACCGGATGGACTCCGGTCACAATTGGCCTCGTGGCTACGCAAGGACAGGCTACTTCCTTCCAATTGGCATTTGAAGCGCGCGAGAACATGGGACGTGGTGTCGTACTGGACAATGTGCGTATCTATCCTGAGTCTCGGTGTACGGATGCGGAGATAACGGGTGTTATCCCAGGTTCTACATCCGCCACGATTATCTGGCAAGGTGATTTGGTCCGTTCGTATGAACTGATTATTGATACCGTTGCTATCAGCGATTTGGATACGTATGATACATCCAAAGCGGTTGATTATCAGCCGAGTATCTCTGGTCTTGAATCGGTTGTTAACGGGCTGACTTCCGCTACGCACTACTATGCATATCTCCGTTCGGATTGTGATGACAATGAGTCGGGGCATACCGCATGGGTATCAGCTGAATTTACCACCTCTATCGGTTATCCGTATGCACCGGAATTAACGAGCGCTAAACTCAATTCTGATTGGGAGCGCAAAACAGGTGCAGTGGATCTGACAGTAGATGGTTCTACTTTGTCATCAGGAACAGGATGGTCTTATACAGCCAATGCAACTGTTACAGGTAAAGCACATTACTATGGCTGTCCGTCTTACGTTTCTTCTGTAGGTTATTCACCGTCATGGTTAATCTCTCCTGAGATAGATATGACCGAGGCGGATGTCAATGCCGGCTTGTCGTTCCTTTTAGCACTTACGAGCGGTTCTACTTCCACCACTGCATCCAGTTATCGTCTCCAGAGTTCATTGTGGGTGATGGTTTCTGATGACCAAGGTGCAACATGGACGTTATTGGATTCGATTGCTGGTGCGGATATGTCGAATACCCCCACACGTTTCAGTTTGAGTCTGACCAATTATGTAGGTGCTCCATTAAAGGTGGCATTCGTGGCAAAAGCTCCTTCATCCAGTGCATATTTCCATTTGGATGATGTACGTTTCGCGGATTTGGATCCTGCTTGCCTCGGTATTCAGAATCTCAACGTGGCTCCTGCTGCTGAAGAGGTTGTGCTGACGTGGACTGTGAAGGGTACGAATAATAACGCGATAGCTGTAATCTCTACACATGCTAATTTCTCGGATACCTTGGAGATGAAACATGTTTCTTCTCCGACAGCTACGTTCACTGGCCTGACGCCGCAAACGACCTATTACGTATCCGTTCGACAGGATTGCGAAACGGAAGATGTGCTCAAGACTTCGTTCAAGACCAGCTGTTCTGTTGTCTCAACCTTCCCCTGGGTGGAGAATTTCAATTCTCTGACTAGCGGTATTCCTGATTGCTGGGATAACTCGGAGGGCACAACGACATCTTCTTCCTACAAGTGGACTTATTACGCTACCGGTCATGAAGGAAAATGTCTACGTTTTAACTCGTTTAGCAACTCAAATGGTAATACCAACTTCCTTGCTACCCCTTCTTTCCTGCTTACTCAGGATTCGTATTTGAGTTTCTACTGGAAGAATCCGACCGGTGGAGCCGGCGAGGTGCTTATATCGACGGATGGTGGCGCAACGAAAACATCACTCTTTAGCAAGTTGACCGGAGTTTCTTCATGGACAAAGTTTGATGTTGACCTCTCTGCATATACAGGGCAAACGGTAATCATCTATTTCAAAGGCACGAGTAACTATGGTAATGGCGATGCATATCTAGACTTGGATGATGTTAGTGTTATCGTGTATCCTACTTGTCGCGATATGGGAGCTGTCACGGTTGCTGCTGTACGCGAGAACGGTGTCACCTTTGACTTCGCTTCAACCGGTGCGCCGCAATATCAATTGGTTATCGCCAAAGCTTCCATCACTCCAGATAGTCTTAATGTAGACACGAATGTGGTTTACAAAGCATTGATAGCATCTAATTATATTGTGCTGGATACCGCGGTGTTAGAGCCGAGCACTTCCTACTATGCTTACATACGCAGTTATTGTAGTGCTGACGAACAGGGTGCTTGGTCCGGTGAAATTGTATTCAAAACAGCATGTTTATCTATAGATATTGACAACTTTGGTGTTGAAAAATTTGGCAATGCTGATGCTCTCGAATGTTGGACTACGGGCGTAATCACTACCGGAGACAATCATTCTTATGTGTATGCACAAAGAGCGACCTCTAATCTCTATGGTGCATACCTCAAGTTGTCCCGTGAAACCTCAACGGCTACATATGACGATGAGCCCTTCGCCGTTACACCTAAACTGGAGTTTACAACGGGCGACATCCGTAATTATCAGGTTGTATTCTCCGCTGGAACGTCCAATACATCGGCTACGAATTTGGCCCGTCTCAATGTCGGTATTGTTTCGGAGCCGAATACATTGGAAGGAATCCGTGTCCTCAAGAGTATCGCGCTTCCCTACGCATCTGACTCGTCCAAACTGCAGAACTACACGGTTAGTTTCTCTAGCTATGAGGGTGATGACTATGGTGAGTTTGGACAGTATGTGATATTCTATGCTGCTGGTGTGACTACGCATGATTCTACCAACTATGTCGTATTGGACAATATCTCTTTTGAACCGGCTGCATCATGCGAGCAGATTATAGAGACCTCCGTTGACACTGTTACTCCTGTTGGTGCTGTGTTGTCTTGGGAAAATACGGGTGCACTTGCATATCAGGTAATGTTAGATTCTGTAGATACCCAGAATCCGGATGCTATTAGCGAGCCAATCAAACTGGTAGAGGTGCAAACCAATAGTGTGGTCTTTGATGATTTGAATAGTAACACGCTTTATTTCGCATATGTTCGCTCCATTTGTGGTGCGGGAGATACGGCTCAATGGAGCAATTCGTTCTCATTCCAGACAACTCAAATGCCTGTTGCTGTACCATTCAGTGATGATTTCGAAGGTGGCAACAACTGGATATTCGTCAATGGTACAACGAATAATTGGGCATGGGGAACCGCAACTAACAATGGTGGTACGCATGCGCTCTATATCTCCAATGATGGCGGAGTGTCCAATACATATGATAATACAGCAGCCACTATAGTGTTTGCAACCAAGGCCGTCGAGTTGACACAGACGGGCAGTTATACCTTCAAGTATGATTGGCTTGGAAAAGGTGAAAGTAATTACGACTACCTGCGTGTGGCGATAGTTCCTTTCACGACAGAATTGACGGCAGGTACTACACCTGGCAGTTTTGGTACTTCTACGCTTCCAGGCGGTTGGATTGCTTTAGATGGAGGATCAAAACTTAATGGGTCGGAGGTTTGGCAGACAGTATCTCAGGAAGTCAGACTGACCGCTGGTTTATATAAAGTGGTGCTGGCTTGGAAAGATGATACTTCAACCGGTGACAATCCACCTGCTGCGGTAGACAATTTCAGTATTGAAGTCATCGCTTGTCCGAAAGCTACAGGTCTGGCAGTAGATAGCGTCGTCTCAGATTCTGCACGGCTCTATGTAAATGACCTGGATGCTGCCGGTTACCATTTCGTAGTGGCCTCCGCGCAGATTGATTTGGATTCGCTCTCTGCATCGGATGCAGCGAAGATAGTTTTCAATGATTCTATCCTTGGCGATACGGCAATACATGTGAATGGATTGAGACCTGCAACTAACTACTATGCTTATGCACGCACGATTTGTGACAATAATGAGCATGGCGCATGGTCCGCTCCGGTATCTTTTGCCTCGGCTTGTAACGCTATAACTGTGGCAGATGGCAATCCGTTCATTGAGAACTTTAATGGCTTGAAGAGCGGTATTCCTATTTGTTGGGATAACTCGCGTGGTACAACAACGGATGATAGTTACAAATGGAAGTATTACTCAGCCGGTTATGAAGGTGCATGTCTACGTTTCAATTCCTATTCGAACAGTGATGGAAAAACAGACACTTTGGTAACTCCGGAATTCTTCCTGCAAGAGGATGCTACGCTCTCTTTCTATTGGAAGAATGGAGCGGGTGGCGCGGCAGCTGTTCTGATTTCGGCGGACGGCGGCGCAACATTTACTACGCTTGAGAGTGCTATGACTGGTAAATCCTCATGGACATTATATGAGAAGGATTTGTCAGAATATACCGGTCAAACTGTACAGATCTATTTTGCAAGTACCAGTAACTGGGGGTCCGGCGATGCATACCACTATCTGGATAATGTAAAAATTGCAGCAGTTCCTTCTTGCTTGCCTGCTACAGGTGTAGTGATTGATAACACTGCTACTGACAGTGCACGTATCCGCTTCGATAAGAGTGGCGACGCCACATACGATATCGTAGTTGCTTCTGCTGAATTGGATATGTATCACATCTCTGCTGCTGATTCGGCGAAGATTGCCTTCTCTGCGGATGCATATGCAGATACAGTCCTCTTCGCAAACGGCTTGCAACCTGCGACTGTCTATTATACATATGTACGTGTGAATTGCGGTTCTTCTTCCAGCGAATGGTCAGAAGCAGTAGCATTCACAACGGATTGCAACATGATTACTGCATTCCCATGGAGCGAAGACTTTGAGAATTTGCCGAAAGGCACCTCGGCTTCAAAAGCTCCGCTATGTTGGAATCTGCTCAATGCTAACGATGGAAAATATCCGTATATCTATGTGAATACGAGTTCCTCGTATGTGCATGGAGGCAGTCAATCGCTCTATTTCCAATCGAGTGATATGCGTGATGGATATATTGTGATGCCGGAGTTTGACCAAGTGAACAATCTGCAGGTAACATTCTATTACAAGCATGAGGATGCCTCTAAGAGCGGTCGTCTCTATTTGGGTTATATGACGGATGTGGATAATGCAAGCACATTTGCTCCAATAGCTGAATTGGCACGTTCTGCTTCTTGGGCATTCGCAACAGTGGGCACCGATGTTATCCCTGACTCTCTGGTGGGTGTGGCTCGACTTGCTATCAAGTATGGTAAGCAGTCCAGTAACTATTATATGGGTATTGATGATATTACCGTGAAGATTTTGCCGCAATGCCAGGATATCCAAAGTATTGGTGTAGATGGCATTACAGCAACATCTGCCAAGATTAGTTTTGCTGCAACATCGGCAAATAACTATCATGTCTTGGTTGCTGCAGCAGCCATCAATCCTGATTCACTCAGTACGGTTCCGGATTCGTTGATTGTCTTCAATATGGCTACCTTGGATACGAATGTATGCAACGTGAGCAGTCTGCAACCGCAAACAACATACTATGTATATGTACGCGGTATATGTGGTGATACGAATGGCGCATGGTCCGCTGCGGTTCCGTTTACTACGGCTTGCGCTGCAGTGGAGGTTCCGTACGCGATGGACTTTGAAGCAGAGTCCTCTATCCCGCAATGCTGGAATATGGTATTGGATAAGGGTAGCTCAGCTGGCGCATATATCTCTACGTCCAGTTCATACGCTCATAGTGGAACGCATGCGCTTGTTTGGGGAACATCTTATACCTCAACCACTCAATATCGTTCGTGGGTGGTTCTGCCGGAAGTAGAAGATAGCGTCAACAAGTTGGAGCTGTCGTTCTATATGCGCATGGCGACTCCATATGGTTCCTCCTATTACCAAGAAATTTCGGATAGCCTTATCATTGGTGTGATGAACGGACCGGCTGATACTGCATCCTTTGTACGGATTGATGCTGTAATGCCGACGTCCGCTACGTATGAGCAAGTGAAGATAGACTTCTCTGCTTATGCGGGCAATGGCAAGTATATCGCTATCCTGCGTCAGCCGTTGGGAGAAAAGAACTCATCCAATGGATATCGGTATGGTTATTCTTATGACTATTACTACTGCGATCCTGCAATGATTGATGATATTAATCTCCATCTGCTACCCGCTTGTCGCGAGGTACGTGATCTCACGGTGAAAGCGCAATCTGATAGTGTTGACTTTGCGTTTACCGCTACCTCAGCGCCGCTGTATCAAGCAGTGCTGACAGCGATAGCTATTAATCCGGATACGCTGGCTAATGTGGCGGATAGTCTCATTATCGCCAATATGGATACGCTTACATCCGGTGCAGGACATATCGGTAACTTGGTGCCGCAAACAACATACTATCTCTATGTGCGCGCACTATGTGACCCTGCTTCGTTCAGCGAATGGGTAGAAACGTCATTCACTACTTCTTGTGCTCCTCTCGCAACCCTGCCGTGGACAGAAGGATTTGAGGACTATGAAGGAACCACGTATAGTAGTAATGGTGAAGTTCCTAATTGCTGGATAGTAGGCGGTACGTCAAGTGTTAAGCCGCACGTTATTGGTTCCGGTAGCTATTATTATGTTCATGAAGGAACGAAGTCACTTACCTTCTACGGTAGTGGTTATTGCTATGCTGCCCTGCCTGAATTTGCTGCTCCGATTAATACATTGCAAATCAGTTTCTGGATGCAGACAGAAAGTTCTACCAATGGCAAACTGACTCTCGGTTATATATCAGCGGGTGATGTGAATATGAGCACCTTCACGCCTATAGAAGAGTATGCGAATAGCTATGACTCCATGACACAACGTGAAACATATCTGTCAAATGTGCCGGATAGTGCCGCCCGATTGGTATTCTGCTGGTACTATTCCAGCCAATGGAGTTGCTGCATTGATGACATAGAGATTAGTCTATTGCCGGAATGTCAAACGCCGTCTGCCATAGGTATAAGTGCAGATGCACACGAAGCTGATATTGTATGGACGGGTAATGCAGAAAATTACGAGGTGGCATTCGGTGCGGTAGGATTTAACCTGCCAGCCGGTGCAGACTCTATCTATGCTGTAGCCGATACAGCATTCCTGCATATAGATGGTTTGACTCCCTCTACATCGTACGATGTTTACGTTCGTGCGAAATGCGATGATGCTCTCTTCTCTGCATGGTCTAAGGTAAGTAGTTTCAGTACAGCTTGTCTTAAACCTATTGGAACAACGTACGATTTCGATGATGTAAGTTCACGCTATGTAACGTATTCGACATACGAGATGGAGAATTGCTGGAATGCAATATACACATCTACGTCGTATATCCCGAATATAGTTACGAATAATGAATCTTATTCCTATGCTTACTCCGGCGAGAGCGCACTAAGATTGTATACCTATGGTTCTTCGTATAAAGCGGCTGCGGTAATGCCGCTCGTTGATGCTGATATGGATACGGTTAAGATCCGCTTCATGGGACGCGCCGGATCTGCTTATACGAGCAGTACTTCCGGTACTGTGAGCATGTCGAGCGCTTCGTCTAGCAATGCATGTGCTGTCAAAGTAGGTACATTGACAGATCCGACAGATCTCTCTACTTTCCAGCTCATCAAAGAGTGTATGGGTGTGACTACATCAGCTGATCCGGCGAATGATCCAGAAGGTACTGAATTCTGGCGTCAGTTTGATATCAACCTTATGGGGGCTGCAGGTAAATATGTTGCCTTTGTCAGTGATTATAGTTTAACCAACTATTTCTACATTGATGATGTGCAGATTATGCGTGGAGATGCTTGTCCTGCTCCGATAGCTCCGGTGGTTAAGGATATTCAGAAGGATGCGGCACGTGTCGAGTTCACTCCGACCAATGCTCCAGTCTATGCAGTCATGTTGAAGCAAGGCAACGATACAATAGCTAATGTATTGGTAGGAAGCGATAGTGCTCGATGCTCGTTCAGTGGATTGCTTGAGGCTACGGTGTATTCTGTAGCTGTACGCGCTCTGTGTGACAGTAATGAGGTGTCTCCATGGTCGGAAGCATCCTTCTTCACAACTGACTGTGACGTTAAGTCCGTTCCTTGGTCGGAAGGCTTCGAGGCGCTGTCTGTTGGCAATTCATCATCGCCGGCTCCGCTCTGCTGGAATCTGATTGGCGCAAACGAGGGTAACTATCCGTATATATATGTGAATAATAGTTCATTATATGTACAGAGTGGATCTAAATCCTTGTATTTCGTGTCAAGTAGCAGTAGCTATGGATATGCGGTACTGCCTGCTTTTGATTCCATCAATACGCTACAGATAAAGTTCTCTTACAAGGATGAAAGTACATCATCAAGCGGTCGTCTCTTCTTCGGTTATCTGACTGATGCTGCTGATTCTACAACGTTCATCGCAATTGCCGAAGCACCGCGTAGTACCTCATGGCAAACAGTAGTCTATGAACTCAATACTATTCCTGAATCGGCTGCTTCGGCACGCCTTGCATTCAAGTATGGTGGAGCAAGTAACAACTACTATTTGGGTATTGATGATATTTCCGTGAAGAAGTTGAGCAATTGCCTCAAGCCGGTTAACGTGGATGTAAAAGATATTGGCACCAATGAAGCTACCATCTTCTTCCCGTCAACGGGTGCAGATGCATATGAGGTAATAGTAGCCAAGGCTGCAATAGCTAATCTGGATGAAATGACATCGGCTGATTCGGCGAACATCGTGTTCTCGATAAATCAGTTGACGGATACCTCCATAGTAGTGGATGACCTGTCAGCAAATACTGCATATTTCGCGTATGTACGTGGATTGTGCGGAAGTGAGGCTTCCGACTGGTCTGATAAACTTGGGTTCCGTACAGAGTGTGGAGCTATCACGGCGTTCCCGTATCGTGAGAATTTTGATAATAGCGCTGATCGTCAGAGGACAGATGCCTATGTGCTGCCTACTTGCTGGAGCGAGGGTCATGACTCTATTGATTATGTATCCAGCATCTTCTCGAATGGGTATTCCAGTAGTTATGACTATTATTATACATTTGCACAGTCGGGCTACTATGCACTTGGCATGTTGTCCAACGATAGAAATGCTACGCGTGCTGTATTGCCGATGCTGGTATCCGATATGGCTTTGAAACTCTCGTTTGATGCAAGAGCAATGTATGAATACGAATACGATGACTACTACTATTCTGAAGAAGGTGTGGCCAACTTCGCTTCGTCTTCGTATGCTCACGCAGTCAAAGTAGGTTTGATGTCGGATCCTGCGGACAAGGGAACCTTCGAACTGCTTGATGAAGTGGTTCTGACTGAGTATGAATCTGTGAGCGATGTTACCAGTGATCCGAATGGCAAAAAATATTGGGAATCGTTCACCGTTGATATCCCGGATGCAGCGGGCAAGTATATCGTCCTGATGAGCGATTTTGCAAGGGAGAACATTATCTTCATTGATAACATCGTTGTGGAGGAATATAATGCTTCTTGTCCGTCTTTGGATTCCATCAGTGTAAGCGGCGTTTCACTCTCTGGTGCGACCATTAATTTCGCACTGGCGGATAGTGTGACCGGTGATGTACGTATCGTAGTTAGCAAACAGCCGTCTATTGACGAAGCAACTGCTGTGCTCGTTGATACGGTAAGCGGAGATAACACTTATGTGATTAACAATGGTCTGGAGGCAAGTACTACATACTATGTATTTGCTCAACTGCTATGTGATAACGATCAGGTTTCGTCTGCAATCAACACGAGCTTTACTACGGCTTATGGTATTCGCTATGAACCAATATTCACATCCACAATCCTGCCTTCCGACTGGATTCGTGCAAAGGGTTCGATGGATGGCGTGATAGCAGGTATGACTAAACTGAGCATTGGCTCATCATCGTCATGGTATGTGGTAGCTGGAGACACGGTTATTGACAAATATCACTTCCGTGGAGATGTATATGGCTCGTCGTTCAATGATTGGGTTATAACTCCGGCTATTGACCTTACTCCGAATGTGGGCGATGGTATCTTGCTGACCCTTGATGCAGGTCTTACGCCGTATAGTTCGTCTTATGTAGACGTACGCAATGATGGTACGGACGATCGTTTCGCAGTGCTTGTTACAGCTGATGACGGCCAGACATGGACGAAGATTGCAGAATGGAACAATGCCGGCACAGGTGAATTCATTTACAATGATATTCCTGAGCATGGTACTTCCTATCAGCTCAATCTCACCAACTTTGCCGGTCAAGTAGTCAGAGTTGCATTCTATGCAGAATCGACGGTATCGAATGCAGACAACTACCTGCACTTTGGTAATATTGTGATAGATAAGTGTGCTGCTGTAAATTATCAGGCTGCTATCTGTGATGGTGATGATTACGATGGCTCGCAAGACAATAATCCATTCTATATCCCTGCTGATATGTATAAGATTGGTACGAATGTCTTCAGTGATTATCGTCCTTCTACCGGTGCAGGCGATGCAGACTCGATGCTTGTGCTCACGCTCATCGTTCACGAATACTTCTCTACCGATCTGTATGTGACGCTCTGTGAGGGCGCTCACTATGGTCCGGACGAGAATGGATTTGATTTCGATGCCGAAGTTGGCATGGCAGACAAACGTGTACGTTATACGTCATCATTGGGCTGCGATAGTCTTGTAACCCTCCATATTACCGTTATCCCGAAGATTACGGTTCATATCGAGGATTCTGTCGCAAGAGGAGAAGCGTATGTATGGAATGGCGCCGAGTACTACGTAGCAGGTACATATGAGTACACTACCACTTCAGAGGTAACGGGTTGCGATAGTACTACGGTTCTCCACCTCTCTGTTTACCAGAAGGAAGAGGCTATCCCGAGTGTACAGGCGCAATCGCTGCTTATCGCTCCGAACCCCGTTAAGGCTGGCGAGCCGATTCAAGTGCTCACATCCTTCACGGCTGACGAACTGGCGAATGCACATATCGAGATTGTCTCGGCTACGGGTGCGCTCGTTTACGTACAGCATGGTGCGGATGAGCCATTCATCCTGCCGGGTCTCCCGATCAGCGGTGTATATGTCGTTCGTATACGGATTGACGACGCAATCTATATCTCTTCGCTGCTGGTTAAATAACCATACAGCATACTTATAGATAGCATACTTGAAACGGTGCCAACTCGGCACCGTTTCTTGTGCTTTTTATACAAAAAGATTGCGAAATACATTTTTTTGTTGCTTTTTTGCTAAAAAATTTGTTTTTTTCGAGAAAAAGTAGTAATTTTGCAAACTTTTTGTGATATAAGGTAGAAAGAGTAGGTATTAGGCATATGAAACGAGCTATATATATTGTAGTATTATTGTCGTTCGTCTGTGCGCTCAGAGCGCAGACCATTACGTCCTATTCTTGTGATTTCGAGGATCCTGCAGAAGTGGCACTGTGGCAGCGTAATGTCGGGCCGGCAGGTGCCAACTGCAAGAACCAATGGCGTGTCGGAACTGCCGGTAGTTTCGGCATCAATTCTACACAAGGAATGTATATTTCCGGCGGAGTGATACCTGATACCTTGGAGAATAAATATGAGAAGAATCTTGGCAACCGAATTCCGGGCGAATATGTTACATCGTATCGCCAGTTGAATCTTGCCGATGGCCAATATACGCTGGTTTTTGACTGGACTGCTTTGGGTACCTCCGATGATGCGCTTTATGTGGCATGGGTGGCTCCGAACGAAGAGGGACGTGGCATTATTTCGTCTACTAGTTCGGCGCAACCACCTTCTTACTGCACGGCGAATAATAGATACAATGGCGAAATTACATGGAATAGTGTTTCTGCCACCATCAACGTAAGTGGTGGTCAAGGTGGCAAATTGGTATTCGTATGGTTTACCAAATCTGGTGCGACTCCAGCTGCCAATCCTGCCGCAGCTATAGATAATATATGTATCTACCAGGGTTCTTGTCCGGCGCCAACAGACGTCAAATATGATGCTGATGGTGCGTCTTTAACGTGGATGGGCAGTGCGTCTTCATATGACGTGATTGTCTATAATCACCATACACATAGTACAGAGATACACGCCGGACTAACGACAAACTCTTGTCCGCTTGGAGCGCTTACGGAAGAAGGAATGTATAATTTTTATGTTCGTTCGGTATGTGATGCGCAGAAGCATAGCCCGTGGGTGTTTACCAGTAAGTTTGTCTGGATTAAAGGTGCCCGTTGTATAGATTTGTTTGATATAGGGCCGTCACGTGACCACGCTGGAGTATGCTATACAGGTACGTTTAATGATTTTATTAAGAATGGAAATCAAGGAACGCTTGATATGGATGATTTGGGTCCCCAGGATCCGGCCAGTACGCATACCCTCCATGTGGACGGGAATGAAATAGACCCGAATACTACGGTGAACGGCGGCTTGCGTGTCGTACCTGACGGTGAAATAGCTTCAATTCGGTTGGGAGCCTATACCCCTTCTGGAAAATCATCTCGGTTGGAGTATAAATATACTGTTCTCCCCGGTATGTCAGACTTGTTCGACTTGAAATATGCAGTGGTGATGGAGTCAGGCAACCATGGATCTAGTCTATCTGATCCTGATATGAACCCGACTTTCACGCTCAATATTTTGGATGGTCAAGGTCATGAATTAGATGCTTGTACCCAGCGATATTTCGTAGCAGGTTACGGTGATCAGAGCAATTGGCATAATGAACCGCAAGACCAGAATATTTATTGGTGTGATTGGTCGACCGTTACCGTTTCGTTACGCCGATATATCGGCCAGACGATTACAATACGTCTCACATCAACGCGATGCTCATATGACACACACCCTGCGTATGCCTATTTCTCGTTCAATTGTCGTGGCGGTGATTTGCAAGGAGTCGCCTGCAACGATTTCTCCACGGATCACTTTGAGGCACCGGAGGGCTTTAACTACAAGTGGTATCGTGCGGATGATCCTACCAAAACAGTGTTAGAAACTGGGCAGGTGTTTAATATCGGTCGCGATGATCCTACTGTTTATCTTGTTGACGTGATAGATCGGAATAGCACCGGATGTTCCTACACGCTGGAGGCTAATCCCAATCCGCGGTTCCCGAAAGCTAAAGCCAAGATGCTGTCTTCCAAGACTGCAAACTGCGAGCAAAAGGTCGATTTTGAGCAGGCATGCAAGGTCGTGCGTATCAACCGTCAAACGATGGATTCGGTGCTTACGACAGAAGATGTGGAGCGCATCGTCTGGGATTTCGGAGACGGAAGTCCTGTTTTAGATACCCTGGGCATGATGGTCTCTCATTCCTACCCCGCGGAGGGCGGTACATATAATGTGACCGTCAAAGCCTCTATGTCCGGTGGCATTTGCGAGGATGTATATACATTCCCTATCACGCTGCCCGATATCACATCGCCGGATACGCATACGAATATTCATATATGCGCTGAAGGAACCGATTATGCTGACACCACGGTGCTTAAGAATACCCATGGCTGTGAATATAAAGCTATAGAGCATCATTACTTCCATTCCGCTTACGATACCACCTATTCCGATCGTATGTGTGAGGGCGGGCGCTATCTCTTCCCGGGCAATGGCAAATATTATACCGTTTCGATAGACACAGCCGTGGTTCTGCAATCTCAATATGGTTGCGATAGCACGATTAGGCTCAGTCTGGTTGTGGATCCGAAGTTGGAGGTGACCTATCCTAATTCGCTCAAAGTATGTATTGAGGATAATGCAATCGTCATACCATACGAGGTGGTGTCCGGTATGCTGGAGGATGTGCATGTCTATTTCTCCGAGCGCGACCAGGAGCGCGGATTCCAGCCGGTCTACACCTTCTCGGCTGATGAACCAATCCGTATCCCGCTGCCCGATGGCGTGCGGCCGGATAGATATACTGTCACGCTCGACTTTAGCAGCGAGCGCTGCCAGATGGCGCCTCAGACCCTGCCTGTGATGCTGACCTATCCGTCTTCTATCGTAATGCAGACCGGCGGTTTCATCGCTGTGCAGAATGCGGATTACAACGGCGGATATGAGTTTACGTCCTTCGTATGGACCAAGGATGGTGAACCGATGGATAACTCCGCCTCCTATGTGCCTGCGTCTGCGGAGGATAGAGGTTCGGTCTACGTGCTTACGCTCACTCGCCAGGGCGAGGATTACACCGTTGAGAGTTGCCCGATAGTGTATAACCCGTCCGCTCAAGGCATCGAGGACGTTTTCGCCGCCGGCGCACGCGTATGGCCTACTTCGGTTCGTAGCGGAGGTGCTCTCTGGCTCGCGCCTGAAGCATGCGCAATATATTCTGTTTTAGGAACCAAAGTGGCGACCTATCCGCAATCGGACGCTCTGCGTTCCGTCACGGCACCGTCGCAACCCGGAGTATATGTTGTTGTCTTTGATAATCATCAATCGTCGTCTATCATTGTTCGCTAAACGAAACATAGTATCGCTTGTGTTGGTGCTGGCTTGCCTCTCGATACCTGCCGTATCGGGCAAGGCGCAGTCGCAGTATACCACGAATACCAAGCATTACCTCACCCTCTCTGCTGCTGCGGGGCTGGGCGTAGATTTATCCGGCACCAAACTGATACGCACCGGCGTAGGAATGGATGGCCAGGCGGCTTTCTCATACGAAGTGGCCAACCGCGGATTCTTCTTCAGTTTTGGTGTGGGCGCCGATTATCGTTTGTCGGAGAACAAACTGGCGGGAACGATGGTGCATGCGTTCAATACGGCGGATAGGGATGGCTATCCGATTATCTACCGCTATGTCTATTCCAAGTATCAGGAGATTCAGCATACCATATATGCGTCTGTGCCTATATGGTTCGGCTATACCATCCGTGATAAAGTCTATTTTGCGGTGGGTGCCAAAGCTTCTCTCCCGTTGTGGAACACCTGCAGTGTAGCGGCTGATATGTACACCGAGGGCGAGTATATCAATCTCATCGAGGCTATATCGCGCAATGTGCCGGATTATGGTTTCTATCCTATGACCCGCTATACCGGCTCGACCAAGTATACCCCTGCTACCGTCTATGTGTCGCCAATGGTGGAGGTGGGCGGATGCATAGAGCTTACGCCGAAAATCACTTGCCGTATAGGCGGATTTGTCGAGTATGCGCTGCCTATCGCCAAGGACTACAAGACCAAAGAGATTGTAGATTATTCGCAGTTGGATGGTCAGCCCTATACCCTTTCGCAGGATAATCTGAAAGCCAATATCCGTTTTAATTCGATACAGAATGGTTGTGTCAATGCATCGGCTACAGCGGGTGCCGGCGAGAACCTGTTCAAAGGATGGAGCCAGTACCTCTCATTCGGTGTACGCGCCACCTTCCGCTTTGATGTAACGCAGACGCCGGCTATATGCCGCTGCTATTTAGGGTACTAATACAAAATCGCTTATGAAGAGAAAATTACTGCTTATAATGACTTTGGTGGCAGCATGCATGCTGCTGGTTCCTGTTGGTGCAGATGCGCAATCGCGCGCCAAGAAGAATGACAAGAAATGGGCGAAGAATAAACTCGACCTCTATCAGATACACAACCTCTCTATGTGGGGAGGCGTCGGCTATAGTGGTCTGGTTAATAATTATAATAACAATGGTACCAGCCGCTTCATAGGTGGTGGCGGAGGTTTGATTGGTGTCGGCTATGAGTGGCATTATAAGAAATTCATGCTCTCTGTCGGCCCCGAGTTCCGACTCTTGTCCTCTAAGGATAAGATTCCTTTTACCGGAGAACCGGACCATCCTTTCTCAATAGCCGGTACAGACCCTGCATCTACGGTTGTACTGCCTGGTCAGACCAAGTATTATGAATTCTCCCGTTTCCGCGAGACTCAGATTGTCGGCCAGATTATGCTGCCTATCATGGCGGGTGCGCAATTCGAAGACCTCGATTTCCCGCTCTATTTCCTTGCGGGTGCCAAGATAGGTTATACCATCGCGCATTCCTATGTGCAGCGTGGTAATCTCACTACTTCTATCCATGATCCGGCAGCTTATGACCCGTCGTGGGTGGATGTGCGTGATCTCAAAACTGCGCCTTTTGTCTCACGCGGAAAGAACGGAATGGGACTCGATGTGGCTATCTCTGCAGAGTTTGGCGTTAATATCAACCCCTATCTGGATCCCCGATGGAATAAGGATAACGAGAAGCGCAAATACCCGTGGCATATGCGTGCAGCGGTGTTCCTTGATTACGGATTGCCGCTGACTAATCTCGGTACTGCTGCCAATATGGTATCTGTCACCGAGACCGAGGCGCAGACGATATCTTTGCATACATCCAAGTATGCTACCTCTCCGCTCAATAGTTTGTTGGTTGGAGCCAAGTTCACGGCGCTCCTCCAGTTAAACCGACCCAAGCAGCGCAAGCCGCAGAACCCCTATATGGTGCTTCAACTCATCAATGGTCGTACCGGGCAACCGCTCACCGGCCAGGATGCGAAGGCTTCTGTCTGGGTTACCAATATCGCTACCGGACGCGTGGTTAAGAAGGGTGCCACCAACGGTAAGGCTATGTTCATCCAGCGCTTCAAACCGGATATGTATGAGGTGGCGATTACCAAAGAGGGCTTCCTGCCTATCGAGCCGTTCAAGCATGAACTCATCGAGGAGCAGAATAACAACCTCAAGAAAGCTCTCGATACCACCAAAGTCATTCTCTATCCGGAGCCTGTATTTGCTTGCCGTGTTATCAATATCAAGACCGGCGAGGCTATTGCCGCGCATGTGTCCGTGGTGGATACCACTGCATCGCGCGTGGTGAAGGAGTTCGATGTGTCGCGCAGTGGCGGATCAACCAAACTGCCGATTGGCGACACCTATTATAACGCACTCGTGGAGGCTAAGGGCTTCTATAACCAGATGTTCACCGTCGGCGTACAGACTATGGATGATATCAACCTTGAGTTCGCGCTCGAGCCGATAAAGAAACGCACGTATATCATCAAGAATCTGTTCTTCGCTTCGGATAAGACCGACATTCTGCCGCAGTCTGAACCTGCTATGCAAGAGCTGTTTGAGTTCTTGGATAAGAATCCGGAGGTTCGCATCCGCATCATCGGTCATACCGATTGGATAGGTACGGATAAAGATAATCAAATCCTATCTGAAGGTCGTGCCAACAGTGTGAAACGCTCGATGGTGGAGCGCGGTATCAATCCTGACCGTATAGAGACCGAAGGCAAGGGTGAGTCGCAACCGGTAGATACCAATGAGACCGAAGAGGGACGCCAGAACAACCGTCGTGTGGAGTTCACGATTCTCGAAGGTGCTACGGATAATGTGGAATATGGCAAATAATAATGCATGACAATCCTATGTATCGAAACTAGTACATCCGTTTGTTCGGCGGCCGTCTGCAAAGACGGCAAGCCACTCAAACAATGTATATGCCTTGAGGGTAGCAATCACGCACGATTGCTACCTCTCTATATTCAGGAACTGCTCCTTTTCGCTAAGGAACAGCACCTCGCCATTGAGGCTGTCGCGCTGTCTGAAGGACCGGGCAGTTATACAGGATTGCGCATCGGCACGTCCACAGCCAAAGGTATTTGCTATGGATTGGATATCCCGCTTATCCCCGTTCCTACACTTCAGGTTCTCTGTGCAGCCGCTAAAGAAAAAGGCACTACCGGTCTGTTATGCCCGATGATCGATGCTAGAAGAATGGAGGTCTATACCGCCTTATACGATATGGATTTGCATCCCCTCAGCGAGGTAAAGGCTGTCGTGGTCGAGAATGAAAATAGTCTTTTGTCTTTGAGCGAAGGCGGTCTTTCTTCTTTGAGCGAAGCGGTCTATTTCTTCGGCGACGGAGCTGCCAAATGCCAGACAGTCTTCACCAACCCTGACTGGCACTATATACCCGGCATTGTACCTCAAGCAGCGCACATAGGATGGCTAATAGCCAATGGTCAATGGTCAGCAGCCGAGAAATTGGCCTACTATGAACCGTTTTATCTCAAGGAATTCATTGCTGCGCAAAGCCATGTAAAAGGACTGAACTAAATTGAATGTATCCACTATCAAATCTTCAATCTCAAATATTAAATTTTCAATAATTATCGTGATTTTCGCGATAATTGCCTCCTCCTGCTCTACCCAGAAGAACACGGCGGCTTCGCGCTCGTACCACAAGACGAAGGTCAAATATAATATTCTCTATAATGGCGAGCTGGCGTATGAAGACGGCTTAAAGGCTATCCGAAATGCCAATACCGATGATTATACACGCGTCCTGTATCTCTATCCTGTCTCTAATCATAAGGCAGCAGAAGCCGCGAAAGCGAATATGGACAGGACTATCGAGAAATGCCGCAAGTGCATCAAACTGCATTCTATCAAGGCCAAACCGAAACGCGATCCGAAAAAGGCCAACGACCCCAAATACAAACTATGGCTGCAGTCCGAGGAATTCAATCCGGCGATGCGGTTGGCATGGATGCGACTGGGAGAGGCTGAATTCCATAAAGGTGACTTTCTCGGTGCCGTCAGCACTTTCAATTATATCATCCGCCATTATCAGAATGATGCGGATATGATTGCGCAAAGCCAGTTGTGGATTGCGCGCGCCTATGCAGAGATGGACTGGCAATACGAGGCAGAGGATATGCTGAACCGCGTCCAAATCGATGCACTCAGCCGCAAGCATGCGAAGTTGTATTCTGCGGTCAAGGCCGATGTGCTGCTCAAAGGCGAGCATTACAAAGAGGCCATTCCGTTTGTCAAGATTGCTATGCCTCACGAGAAGCGCAAGATTTACCGTCCGCGCTTTGCCTATATATTGGGCCAGCTCTACGAATTGGACAATCAGTCTGAAGAGGCCATTCAGGCATACAAATATGCCATCCGGCTCGCTCCGCCCAATGAGATGGAATTCAATGCACGAATCCGGATTGCGGAACTGGGAGGAAAGAACTCGTTACGCCAGCTGCGTACGATGACCAAGCAGTCGAAATTCAAAGACCGTCTCGACCAGATATACGGCGCAATGGGTAATATCTATCTCAAGCAAAAAGACACTGTGCAAGCCCTTGCGATGTATGAGAAAGCTATTGCGGAATCAACCCAGGCTGGTACAGCCAAAGCGGCCGTGCTTGTGCGTGCGGGAGATATTTATTATGAGCAACGCGCATATGAGAAAGCGCAACCCTGCTATCGCGAAGCGGTTACTATCCTTACCGCTGAGCATGAGGACTACGCCCGTGTGCAGAAGCGATCTGAGGTGCTGGATGAACTGATCGGCGCATATACGCAGGCGCAACTGCAAGACTCGCTCCAACGGCTTAGCCATATGACTGAAGCGCAGCAGCGAGCCATCATAGACAAGATTATCGAGGACCTGATTGCCTCAGAGAAAGCGGACTCTGCGCAGCAAGTGCAGGCAGCGCGTGATTTGGCGCGGGACGATGACGGACCGAGAAGTGTGAATACGTCCAATATGCTGGGTGGAGGAATGGCTAAGAAAGGCGATTGGTATTTCTATAATCCTCAACTGGTTCAGCAAGGCAAGCAGGAGTGGCGTCGACGCTGGGGAAACCGGCAACTCGAAGATAACTGGCGCCGGCAGAATAAGCAAGTGATAGCATCCTATGCCGGAGACGAACTATCCGGCGAGGACCTTGCTGCGGTGGACTCTCTGGCCATGGACTCGTTGGGTTTGAATCCGATGGCATCAGCCCCGAAGATGGAGACCGATATCCATAAACCGGAGTATTACCTCCAGCAGATACCGCGTACGGCGGAAGACTACGCACTGAGCGACAGCCTCTGGCGTGAGGCGCTCGTAACGCTCTATTATATCTATCGCGACCGTCTCGAGGATGAGTTCCTCACGCAGGAGACTCTCCGTTTCCTGGACGAACGATGGGGAAGCCATCCGTCCGTACTCGCCATTCATGAAGATGAGCAACTGCGCGCTTTGCGCCATGACGAAGCCTATATAGCGCGCATGCGCCGGATGCTGGATGTGCAGGATTCGCTTTATGCGGCTACGTACTCCGCCTATACCAAAGGTGAGTTTGCTACGGTCAAAGCCAATAAGCAGTATGCCGAGACCGAGTACCCGCAGAGCCGGCTCATGCCGCGATTCCTCTTCCTTAATGCCGTTTCCGTGGCGCGCACGGACGGACAGGAAGCTTTCATCGCTGAGTTGCAGGACTTGGTTAACCGTTATGGCACCACCGAACTGGGAGCTATGGCGAAAGACATGTTGGCTATGCTCGGACAGGGTATGGAGAGCCAGAAAGGCGGTTCTACGGGAGATTTGGCACAACTGCGCAGCCAACTGTCGGAACAAACAGAGAAAGCGGATTCTGCAGAGGTAGAGCAGCAGTGGTCTGATGACCGCAAGCAACCGTCCGTAGTCATGCTTATCCTGCCCAAGGAAGATGACCAAGCCCTCAACGACTTGCTCTATGAAGTGGCGTTGTTCAACTTCAGTCAGTTCCTCATCCGCGACTTTGACTTGCAGAAGATACCATACTTCGGCAAGGGATGCGCTCTGCGCGTCAGTGGTTTTGCGGACCTGGATGAAGCCGAATGGTGGGTGGATCTGATTCGGAAGAATACGGATATGCAACCGGTATTGACCGGCGTACGGATAGAGCCGGTAACGGAGATGAACTTACCGCTGCTGCAATAGCAAAGAGGCGCTCGCCAAACAAAAAAGACATCCGTTATGGATATCTTTTTGTCGGGGAGACGTGATTCGAACACGCGACCTCCGGTCCCCCAGACCGTTGCGCTACCGGGCTGCGCCACTCCCCGAACGCTCTCGTTTTTTCAAAAGCGGGTGCAAAGGTACTACAAAAATTTGGAATATGCAAGTAAAATGCAAAAAAAATTTTATATAGAGACATATGGATGCCAGATGAACGTCGCTGATAGCGAGGTTGTGGCGGCTATCATGCAGACCACTGATGCTGAGATGACCGACCGCTGGGAAGACGCGGATATCATTTTGCTTAACACCTGTTCTATTCGCGATAATGCGGAGCAGAAGGTCGGAGCCCGTCTCCGCGAACTGAAGGCGCATATTAAAAATCTCAAATCTCAAATCTCCACTCACCAATACACCATCGGTGTAATAGGCTGTATGGCCGAGCGAATGGGGCAAGAACTGATCAATGATTTCGGTGTGGACTTTGTGGCAGGCCCCGATGCGTATTTGGATATCCCCAATCTACTGGCGCAATGCGAGCAAGGCCATAAGGCCATGAATGTGGAGCTCAGCACAACTGAGACCTACCGTCAAATCATTCCGGCGCGCATAGGCCGCTCTATCAGCGGCTTTGTGTCTATCATGCGCGGATGTAATAACTTCTGCTCCTATTGCGTGGTTCCTTATACCCGCGGTCGCGAGCGAAGCCGAGATGTGGAGTCAATCCTCAGTGAAGTGCGTGATTTGCAGGCTCGTGGCTATAAGGAGGTAACGTTACTGGGTCAGAATGTGAACTCCTATCGCTATCAGTCCATAACTAATGACCAACAGCAGGCAGGCGTCATCGACTTTGCCGACCTCTTGGAGATAGTGGCTGATGCAGTGCCGGATATGCGTATCCGCTTCACCACCAGCCATCCGAAAGACATGTCCGATAAGACGCTTGAAGCCATCAGCCGGCATAAAAACCTCTGCAAGTTCATCCATCTGGCGGTGCAGTCCGGCTCGAACCATATCCTCAAACTGATGAATCGCAAATATACGCGAGAGTGGTATCTGGAGCGCATAGCTGCAATCCGGCGCATCCTGCCGACAGCAGCGATTAGCACCGATATCTTCTGCGGTTTCCACGATGAGACGCTTGAAGACCATGCGCAGACCCTCAGCCTCATGCGAGAAGTGGGATTTGACAGTGCGTTTATGTTCAAATACTCCGAGCGGCCGGGCACCTACGCCCAGAAGCACCTGCCGGATAATATCCCCGAAGAAGAGAAAGTTCGTCGGCTCAATGAAATCATCGCCCTGCAGAATCAACTCTCATTGGAATCCAATCGACGTGAGATAGGCAAGACGGTTGAGGTGCTGGTGGAGGGGTTCTCCAAGCGAAGCCATGACGACATGTACGGACGAACCGAGCAATATAAGACAGTGGTTTTCCCGCGTACAAACCAGAAGATAGGCGATATCGTTCAGGTGCATGTTTTGGAAGCCTCTGCTGCCACATTACGGGGCGAAATAGCGGAAAAATAAACAAAATACGCATTTTTTTGTTAAAATATTTGCTCAATTCAAATAAAAGCAGTACTTTTGCACCGAAAACAAAAATTTTCATAGTTAAGGTTTAGGTTTAATGGCAATAGGAGGCTGTGAAGTTTCCTATTGTTTTTAAACAAAAAGGGAAAAAGGATAGGTCAGATTGGACCTATTGTTTTTTGAAAAAAGCAACACTATGGCTGACGAGAAACAACATACCGAAGTCCAATTGCCGGATATGACCGATTTGGACGAAGTTCGCAAAGCGATTATTGCGAACGAGATATTAAACCGAAAATATTAAAATAGAATACATATGGCAATTTACATGACCGAAGAAGGTCTGACAAAACTGAAAGAAGAGATTCAGCAATTGGAGACTGTAGAGCGCCCACGTATCATTGCCGCGATTGCAGAAGCGCGTGAGAAAGGCGACTTAAGCGAGAATGCGGAGTATGATGCCGCGAAAGAGGCGCAGGGTGTTCTCGAAACGAAGATTGCTCAACTCAAAGCACGCTTAATGGAAGCGCGTGTATTGGACGCATCGGATATCCGTACCGATGAGGTGCAGATTCTCACTAAAGTGCGCGTGCGCATGAAAAACAACGGTGTGGAGAAAACATTCCAACTCGTTACCGAAGGAGAAGCAAACATTGCGGAAGGTAAAATCTCTGTTACCACGCCGATAGCAAAAGGCCTAATGGGCAAGAAAGTGGGCGAGGTTGCGCAAGTGCAAGTACCCGCAGGTGTGATGGAGTTTGAAATCCTGGAGATATCCCTGTAACCCATTAAACTTCTTAAACTTCTTAAACCCTTTGAACCATGACTATCTTCACAAAGATTATCAAGGGTGAAATCCCAAGTTACAAAGTAGCGGAGGATGACAAGAACTACGCATTCTTGGATATCAATCCGTTGGTAAAGGGTCACACGCTGGTGGTACCCAAGTTGGCAGAGCCGGAGGCGGATTATATCTTCGATCTCACGGACGAGCAATTGCAAAGCCTCATGACTTTTGCTGCCAAAGTGGCACGTGGTCTCAAGGCTGCTACGGGCTGCAAGCGCGTTGGTGTGGCTGTGCTGGGTATGGAGGTTAACCATGTGCACGTGCATCTGGTACCGATGAATTCGGAGAAGGATATGCTCTTCACGAATCCCAAACTGTCGTTGCCGGCAGAAGAGATGGCCATCATCGCCAACTCGATTGCCGAGGCTATAGAGAAGAAAAACTAATAACAGTCTGAGTCTAAGCTAAGGCCAAAGTCTAAAAAATGGAGACACTTCGGTGCCTCCATTTTTCGTAACCTGTAATCTCTTACCAGATAGACACTCGGTCTTCCGGTTTGATATACATCGGACTTTCCTCCGTCACATTCCATGCCTCATACCAAGCGTTGATTTGCGGCAGTGCGCCGTTCACGCGCCAGCGGCCTAACGAGTGCGGGTCGCTCTTCGTGCGCTGGAGAATCTCCTCCGGACGAATGTTGCCCGCCCATACATTGGCGTAGGCGAGGAAGAATCGCTGCGCCGGTGTGAAACCATCGCGGGTCTGCAAACGCTCTGCCTCCGGCTTGCTCTCTTCGTTTAGACAGAACGCCAGATAGGATACTTGCAGGCCGCCGTGGTCCGCGATATTCTCGCCTAAGGTGAAGGCTCCATTGGCATGTACACCCGGCGCTACCTCGATGCGGTTGAATGCCTCTTCCATCACTTTTGTGCGGGCATCAAAAGCAGCCTTATCCTCTGCCGTCCACCAGTTGAGCATATTACCGTCCTTGTCGAATTGGCAGCCCTGGTCGTCGAAGCCGTGGGTCATCTCATGTCCGATAACAACGCCGATAGCGCCATAGTTGAAAGCATCGTCTGCGCTCATATCGAAGAACGGATATTGGAGAATACCGGCCGGGAAGCAAATCTCGTTGCTCGACGGGTTATAATAGGCATTCACAGTCTGCGGCGTCATATACCATTTTGCTTTGTCCACCGGTTTACCGAGGAAGCTGAGGCTATACTCCTGCTCAAATTTCGCAGCGCGTTGCAGGTTCGCGTAATAGGTATCCTCGGCATTGATATCCAGTTTGCTGTAGTCGCGCCATGTGTCGGGGTAACCGATTTTAATGGTCATGGCGTTCAGTTTCTCCAGCGCTTTCGCTTTGGTCTCATCGCTCATCCATGCCAGGTTCTCGATGCGAATGCCGAGTGCTTTCTGCAGATTGTGTACGAGGGCTAACATACGTGCTTTGTTCTCCTCGGGGAAGTATTTTTTGACGTACATCTGACCTACCGCTTCGCCTAACGTACCATTCACGATACTTACGGCGCGTTTCCACAGCGGGCGCGGTTCTTCGGTGCCGGACAGCACCTTGCCGTAGAATTCAAAGCTCGTCATATAAATCTCGGTCGTCAGATAGGATGATGCACCTTCGATGGCTTGCCATGCGAAGAGAGTCTTCAGGTCCTCCAGGGGCTCCTCTGCCAACATACGGCCGGCTTCCTGCAGGTGCGGTATCTGACCGATGGAGAGGCTGTCGAGCGTAATACCGACGGCTTCAAAATATGCTTTCCAGTCTACCTGCGGCACTAATTCCTGGAGCTCCGCCACCGACATCTTGTTGTAGTTACGCTGCGGGTCACGCAGTTCCACATTGCTGTATGCAGCCTTGGCAAGCCGTGTCTCCAGACGCAATACTGTCTGCGCGCGCTCTGCGGCATCAGCGAAACCGAACAGGCTGAACAGTTTCTCCGCGTACGCTACGTACGCAGCGCGGATGGAGCGCGTGTGCTCGTCCTCATCTATATAATATTCTTTCTCGCCGAGGGAGAAGCCGGCCTGGTACTCGTTAAGGATGTTCATCGAGCTATTCATTGCATCGGCATCCACGTACATAGCCCAGAGCTGGTAGTCCATCGCTTTGCCGAGCGCTGCGCTCAGTTCTTCGCGCGAAGAGATGCTGTTGATTTCGTTAAGCACTGCTTGCACAGGCTCAATGCCTTCGCGGTCACGCCGCGCGGTATCCATGGCGAGATTGTAGATATCGCCAATCTTTTGCTCAATGCTGCCTTGTTTGTGGGTTTTGGCTGCAATGCCTTGAATCAGTCCGTTGACTTGCTCTAAGTTGTTCAGCCCTAATTTGTCGAAAGAACCGAAGCGGCTGTATTCGGGTGTAAGCGGGTTGTTAGCCATCCATCCGCCGCAGGCGAATTGGTAGAAATCATTCTGCGGAATGGCGGTTGTGTCGAGGTTCGCCAGGTCAATACCTGTCGTTTGCTGTTTGTGTGTGCATGCTGTAGTCATAACTGCTAACGCTGCAAGCGTAAAAAGAAATTTTCTCATATTTATTAACTGTCTATTTTATAAAAGTGGCACAAAGGTACTGCTTTTTTTTGAAATATGCAAATATTCTGCATTTTCTTTTGCATATGTCAAAAAATTGTTGTATCTTTGCACGACTTTTTGTGGGTCTAATAATTAACCGGTCGCAAACGGCGGCCAAAAACGACGAAAATAGAATGAATATTGTTACCAAAGAGATTGCTCTCCCCGATGGACGAGTAATCAAACTGGAGACAGGCAAACTGGCTAAACAGGCCGACGGAGCTGTGATGGCCACGCTCGGCAACACCATGATTCTTGCCACTGTCTGCTCCGCCAAAGATGCAGTGCCGGGAACGGACTTTATGCCCCTCACTGTAGAGTACAAAGAGAAATTTGCGTCCGCAGGACGCTTCCCGGGTGGTTTCACCCGCCGCGAGGGCAAGGCATCGGATTATGAAATCCTGATTGCACGACTTATTGACCGCGCCCTCCGTCCCCTCTTCCCTTCCAATTATCACGCAGAAACTTTCGTAAACGTAACCATGTATTCGGCCGACGGCATTGATATGCCGGAGTCGATTGCCGGTTTGGCAGCAGGTGCGGCTCTCGCTTGTTCTGATATCCCCTTTGAGGGTCCGGTGAGCGAGGTACGTGTAGCGCGTGTGGACGGTAAAATGGTTATCAACCCGACCTTCGAGCAATGCGAGCACGCTGACCTTGAGCTGATGGTAGCTGCTACGTATGACAACATCATGATGGTAGAGGGTGAGATGAAGGAAGTGCCGGAGAGCGTTATGCTCGAGGCTATCAAGGCTGCGCACGAGGCTATCAAGCCGCAGTGCCTGGCTATCAACGAGATGATGAAGGCTTATGGCAAGGAGACCAAACGTGAGTACTGCCATGAGGTGAACGACGATGAGCTGAAGCAGGCTGTGCATGACTATAGCTACGCTCGCGCTTATGCGCAGGCAACCAGCGCTGATACGGACAAGCATCACCGCGAGGCGATGTTCAGCCAGATTTGCGAGGACTTCAAGACGGAGAAGGCCGACTATATGGCACAGCGTGCAGAGGCACTGGGTGTTGATGTAGATGAGATTGCAGCACTGGTGGACCGCTATTACCATGATGTAGAGAAAGAGGCTATGCGTCGCGCAGTGCTCGATGAGGGCAAGCGTCTGGACGGCCGTAAGACGACGGAGATTCGTCCTATTTGGTGCGAAGTAAGTCCTCTGCCCGGACCTCACGGAAGCTCTATCTTCACCCGCGGCGAGACACAGAGCCTCTCGACCGTTACGCTTGGAACGAGCCGTGACGAGAAAATCGTGGACGAGGCGCTCATTCAAGGTACCGACAAATTCCTGCTGCACTATAACTTCCCGCCTTTCTCAACGGGTGAGGCAAAGGCTCAGCGCGGTGTAGGCCGTCGTGAGATAGGTCATGGTAACCTCGCTTGTCGTGCGCTGAAGAATATGATTCCGGAAGATTTCCCGTACACCGTACGCGTGGTATCGGATATCCTCGAGTCCAACGGTTCCAGCTCTATGGCTACTGTTTGTGCCGGTACGCTGGCGCTGATGGATGCCGGTGTGCCGATGAAGAAGCCTGTGAGCGGTATCGCTATGGGTCTGATCTCGGAGAACCAAGGTAAGAACTATGCTATCCTCTCCGATATCCTCGGCGACGAGGACCACCTCGGCGACATGGACTTCAAGACCACCGGTACGAAGGACGGTCTGACGGCTTGCCAAATGGATATCAAGGTAGATGGATTGAGCTATGAGATATTAGAGAACGCACTTGCGCAGGCGCATGAGGCACGTATGTATATCCTCGGAAAGATTCTGGAGTGCATGCCTGCTCCGCGTGCTGACCTGAAGCCGCACGCTCCGCGTATAGTCTCCTTCTATATCCCGAAAGATATGATTGGCGCTGTCATTGGCCCGGGCGGAAAGATTATCCAAGGTATCCAGGCTGAGACCGGAGCTGTGATCTCTATCGACGAAGATGAGAAGGGCGGCAAGGTAGAGGTAGCATCCAACAACGGCGACCAGATGCAGGCTGCTATCGCGAAGATTAAAGCGATTGTAGCACTGCCGGAGGTAGGCGAAGAGTACGACTCCGTCGTAAAGAGCCTTATGCCGTATGGTTGCTTCGTAGAGTTCATGCCGGGCAAGGAAGGTCTGCTGCATATCAGCGAGATCGACTGGAAGCGCTATGAGACGATGGAAGAGACCGGTATTAAAGAGGGCGACCATATCCGCATTAAACTGCTGGAGATTGACCCCAAAACCGGTAAGTTCCGTCTCAGTGCAAAAGCGCTGAAAGAGAAACCGGAAGGCTATGTAGAACCGGAGAAACGCGAGCGCGCACCGCGCGGTGAGCGTCATTCTGACGGCGCAAGACTGGAGAGAGGTCCGCGTCCTGAGCGTCGCGGTCCGCGTCCCGAGAAGCACTAATTGGTGATATTCTTACCGATTTGCTGCACTCGCTGCTCAAAGGTGTCACGGTCTCCGATGGCACCTTTTTTCATTTTCACGCGGTAGTTACTGATGGTATTGGGGCTATAGCAGAGCAGTTCCGCAATCTTGGTGCTGCTGGTGATGCCTAATAGGATAAGGGCGAAGATACGCATCTCTACCGTCATTCGCTCGCCGGGCTTTGGAGTGACTTGTGCTTCGGGCTTGAGCAGCGCGTTGAAGTCTTGCACGAACGTGCCGTAGAGCGAGAGGAAGGTATCGTCGAACGAGCGGTAGAAATTCTCCATCTCCCGCTCCATGAAGGCAGTAGCGTCTTTCTCTCCCGCTTTGCGGGCCATGGTGGTTAGACGGCGGATATAATCGTTATATACCTCTAAGTAGCGGCATATATACTGCTCTTTGACTTTATCGGCCTCTTTGAGTTCATGGTTGATGGCGCGCAGTTTCTCGTTCATCGCTTTCATCTCACTGTTCAGCATATGCAAGCGCCTGTTCTGGCGGAGGCTATATGTGACCACGAACACACCGATAATCAGCACAAAGCCTAACAGCACCAGCGCTACCGTTTGCATGACAGAGGACTTCCGGAGCTCGTACTCATAGCGGCTGGCGATAAGGTGGCCGGAGATGAAATTCTGGATGAAACGCGTAGGCGCATTGAAATAGGTGGCGTTGGTCAGCGAATAATCGCTGAAGCGGTAGGCGTGCTTGAGGTCTCCGGCATCAAAACAATCTTGCGCTACGAGCCATGAAGAACCGTTATCCGTGATACCGAGCCGCACATCGGTGATGGCAGAGCGCACGAGCCATTCACGGCGCTTGAGGCTATCGCCCGCGCCTTCATAAAGCATCGCATGGCCGTAAGTCAAAATGGCGTACAGATGTTCATCGGGAGACGTGAGCGCCAGGAGCTGCTCGCTGTGGCGAAGCGCTTCTGCCCAATCTCCGCGGTCCTGCGCGCGATAGAGCTCAAGCCAGTGGTAGTATTCCGGTGAAGTAGGTGCTTCGCGCTCTAACGCTTTCATCATCTGCTGATAGTAATAATCCGCTTTCGCCTCGGTCGCTGCTTTGAACTTAGGAACCAACATCCCGTCCGCTATATCCGCAAATAGCAGCCATGCCATCTTGAATTCCTCTACGCTCTCCGGCGCAGGGGATGCATCGCTTTCCAGCATCGTGACGGCATCGGCATGATAGCCGGAGGAGGCAAGGAGCTTGACAAAACTGAAGAACGCTTCACGGCGAATAGGCTCTTCCGCCTCCCGCAACTTGAGGAACCATGCGCGCGAAGAGTCGCACTGGAAATGCTGATATTCGCGGGCGATGCGCAGCTGCAAGTCCGGCGTCATAGGGCGCATGGCGCAGAGCGACTCGATAAACTGCTTCTTCCGCGAGGTATAGACATCCGCATGAGCGATCTCTTCATCCAACACAGAGATGAGCGAATCCAGCGTGGACTCACGCGCGCTGCATAGCATAGCAGACAGCAGCAAAAGGGCTATAAAGAAACGATGCTTCATGGTGTGTAAAAATTGACGCTGCAAAGGTACAACATTTTTTCCATATACGCAAATGTTTTTGCACTTTTTTTACACATTTATATATTGCTAAGTGCGTACTTAATACGTACTTTTTTTGCATATTAAAAAAACTTATCTTGCAGATTTACAGCATAAACGCTCGTACTATGCCGTACTTTTGTTTTGCAAACTACGGTTTACAATTTGCATATACCGAAAAAATGTAGTAACTTTGCAGCAGATTTAACAAGTTAAACCCCTAAAAACGGCTAATGCCATGACAACAGTTTCTAAGTACATAGCTTCCCCAGAGCGCTACACAAAGAGCGAGGTGATATATAATCGCTGCGGCAAGAGCGGCGTGCTGCTGCCCAAAGTCAGTTTGGGTTTCTGGCATAATTTCGGACAGGAAGGTCCGTTTGAGCGGAGCCGTGCCATCACTCGTTTTGCGTTTGACCATGGTATCAACCATTTCGACTTTGCCAATAACTACGGTATTCCTGCCGGCAGTGCTGAGGAGACATTCGGACGGCTGATGGATGAGGACTTCCGTCCATATAGAGATGAGCTGTTTATCTCAACGAAAGCGGGTTATCTGATGTGGGATGGTCCTTTTGGGGACTGGGGTAGTCGTAAGTATCTGATGTCGAGTCTGGACCAGTCGCTTCAACGGATGCATCTGGATTATGTGGACTTGTTCTATTCACATCGTTTTGACCCGAATACACCGATAGAGGAGACGCTGCAGGCACTGGTGGATATTGTCCGTCAGGGCAAGGCATTGTATGTAGGTATCTCCAACTGGCCGTTGGAGCCGTTGCGTAAGGCTCATGCGTACCTGCGCGAGCGCGACGTACCTTTATTAATATATCAGGGACGGCTGAACATGCTGAACCGCGAACCGATAGAGCAGGGTATATTGGATTTCTGCCATGGGCAGGGTGTTGGCTTTATCGCTTTCTCGCCGTTGGCACAAGGTCTGCTGACCGACCGCTACTTGGACGGAATACCTGCCGACAGCCGCATGGCGAAGGAGCATTTCCTCAAATCGGAGCGCCGTACGCCGGAGTTGCTGAGTTATCTGCATGAATTGGAGGCCAAAGGAAAGGCCAACGGTCGCACGATAGCCCAAGAGGCGCTTAACTGGGTGCTGGAGCAAAAAGGCGTGACATCGGTTCTGGTCGGCGCAAGCAGCGTAGAACAGCTGGCGCAGAACCTTGCAATAATGAAATGACGGAAAATGACTCATTTTTGCAAGAAAGGAGACAAAAAGTATATATATACATAGTATATATATAGTAAAAGGCAGAAAAATGACAAAAAACACCTTCTATCATATGGGTATCCTATGGATATGATATGGGTATCCTATGGTGCGGGAAGATGAAAGGAACGAGAAAAGGTCATGATTGATTGCTGAATCAGATAAAAATAATAGCGTGAAGAGAAATAAATAACACAAAAATATACTAACTTAAAATCAAATTATTATGAGAAAATTATTCTTTTTAACAGCGCTTTTATGCGCAAGTGTGATGAGTTGGGCAGATGGAATGCCATATTGCCACGAAGAAATCAACTCTACCAATGACAATGGTAGTGTTTATATGACTTGTGGGAAAACTGACACTCCTAACGAGTACCAGATAAAATTTGAAGGAACATCATCACATCCATTAAAATCAATCGATGCTTGTAGTGTTGGTATTAATGATATCAACGGAAAGCCAGGTGGTAGCACGCTTACATTTGATTTTGATGCAACAGGTAATGGTTCTGCAGTTGCCACATTTACTTGCGATAAAACTCCGAATGCTCCTTATGTTGCATATATAGTATTTGGTTTGGCTCCAGGACAATTGGTTCTTAATGAATTTCCAAAAGATATGGATTGGACGGCTACTTGCAGTGATGTCCCTTCCAAAACGCCTTCTGAATTGAGTATCAATGCTACAGAAGCAACTTTGGATGCGACTATCCCTGCGACCTTCCAAATTGTAGCTACTACCGCCGCAGAATACGATGGAACAGTGACATATACCTCTGACAAAGCAGGTGTTGCTTCCGTTAGTGCAAGCGGCTTGGTAACTGCTGTAGGGCGTGGTACTGCTACTATTACCGTTACTGCTCCTGAGACTGGGAACTATGCTGCTTCTTCTCAAACTTTAATCGTTACAGTTACCGGAATGAAGAAGAAAGCATCCGGGCAAGGCTATGGTTCTATGATACTGCAAGGTGTTGATTTATACGATTGGAATGGTCAATTCCCCGGTTCAGTTCAATGCGGCAATGTTGACTTGTACATAGTTACTTTTGGTAATAAAATTATATACAAGACGGTGGTTAATGATGGAAAGACATTTGAGAGTTGCACTGATTATTTCTGCCAAATTCGCACATGGAAGCCGGATTCAACGCTCATGCAGGAACATTGTGCATTGGTATGCTCAAACGACTTGACTACCCGTTACATGACTCCGGATCAAGTGACAAGAGCTCCGGGCATATCCTCGTATGGAAACGAAATGATGCTGACATCATACATGGTTCTTACTGGTTGTGGCGCTCGTACGATGGAACCTGTTCCATATACCCGCGATTACATTAATAATTATGATTCATCTGATGAAACCGCTCCCGTGTTAGGTGCAGCGACCGTTATTTCCGGAACGGATGATGTTACAATTTCATTTGATGCTGTAACTTCTGAAGAGGTCTTCTATATGATTGAGGATGCTGAGCATAATAAAAAATACTGTTCAATGGTACCCGAATTTGTTCTTCCGAAGGACGGTAGCGGAATTACCTATAATTATTCATGCTATGCAATAGACTTCAGCGGCAATAAATCTGCTGCTCAACCAGCAGAAGTAAGCATGGCGTTTTCTGTAATTAGTAATCAAGCATTGAATAGAGCCACCTATTCCGAGCAAAATGCTGTGAATATGTCATCTTCCAAAGCAGTTGACGGGATTATCCATGAATCCCGCTTCTCATCAGGTTCCGTTTCATCGCCAGAAAAAGCATGGTGGGCGGTAGATCTTGGTGAAAGTTACAATATCTCTTCAATCGAGATGGCTTGGGAAGGCGCATATAGTAAAGATTTTATCATCTATGGTGCAGATACTAAGCCATCTGAATGGAATAATATAGAGGACTATGAAGAATTGTATGTTAATACAGACATCGTTCCTATTATAGCAGACAACAGTGATGCCAATACAAAGAATAATATTTATGCCGTTTCCGGTCATGCTCGTTATCTGTTATTTATGCCGAGCAGTTTAGCCAATAACGCTTGGGGTGCTTCATTCTATGAGTTCCGCGTATTTGCTACTAGTGTGTATGACCCTGACGCAGGCGAAGACACACAGAATCCTGTAATTTCCGAAGCTTCTCTTACCTCTAAAACTTTTAACTCGGCTGTTATTGCCATAACTGCAACAGATGATAAGGGCGTAGTTAAGGTGCATGCGGCTGATGCATCCAAAGGATATGGACAAGATTTAGTTCCTGAGGCGGGAAGTATTACTTTAACTGGTTTGGAAGAGGAAACTACATATAACATTACTTTAACGGCTTATGATGCTATGAATAAAGCTTCTGACCCATTTATATTGGAAGCTTTCGCCACAGATACCGATCCTTCTGTTCCTCATGTAGCAGCCCCCACCCCAACACACGATGGATCTTTGGTAAAAGCGATTTATAGTCCGACATATAGTGCTGACTGCAATTTTGCTAACTGGAGTAACCAGGCATCTTATGTCCAACATAAATATGGAAAAAAATATGTAGTTGGTGCGCCAGGTTACTTTGGCGTAGATAATTTCCATTTGGATTGTACAGAAATGGATACGTTGCACTACGACATTTGGATTGCTGATAATGCATCGTTGCGCATCGTGCCAATATGCCGTAATACTGCTGATACGGGTAATGAGCCTGAGCACGGCGAGTATGTCAATCTAACAGGTCAGCAATGGAATAGTATTGATTTGGCATTACACGATGGAGAGTATGCGCAGACAACCAATTGGACAAATGTTTATCAAGTAAAGATTGATAATGCTGCTAACTTGATTTTCTGGGTAGGAAATGCATATTTCTATAAGCATGATGACGGTAGTGCTACCGCTATCTCGAATACGGAGGCAGAGGTGAAGGCTGTAAAAGTTATTGAGAATGGGCAGTTGGTTATTATCAAGAACGGCGTGAAATACAACGTAGCCGGACAGCAAGTTAAGTGATAACAATTTAACTATTATACTAACACTAATTATTAACACGTATGAAGAAGATTTCATTTTTAGCCGCACTATTGTGCGCAAGTATGATTTCATTCGCTCAAGAGCCGGTGTATGATGTGAACTTCGCGTTGGCATCCAACGGTTCGTCAGCAACCGCCAGCAGTGGCAATGCTGCAGCTGCTATTGACGGCGACGAAGGCACTCGCTGGGAGAGTGCGCAGACCGACAACGAGTGGTTCCTGCTCGACATGGGCCAGGCTCGTACGTTCAGCCGTATCAGCATCAAATGGGAGGGCGCTTATGCCAAGCAGTTTGCTCTGACATGCTCGACCGATGGTGAGACATGGAGCAACCTCTACACAGAGACCAACCTGACGCAAGCCGGTTGGCAGATTATCGACGTAACAGAGACGACCGCGCAGTACATTAAGTATCAAGGTATTGAGCGTGCTACCCAATGGGGACAGAGTTTCTATGAGTTCCAAGTAATGCTGCCTGGCGTAAGTGTATTGACTTCTATTCAGTTGACCGCTCCTTCGCTTATCGCGAAAGTGAACGAAGGTATCGCTCTGACCGCTAAAGCGCTGGACCAGAACGGCACAGAGATGGAAGCAGAGATAAGCTATGAGGTTTCTCCGGCAGACGCAGGTGCAGTAGTGAACGGCACGTACGTTCCTGCCAAAATTGGCGACGCGGCGATTGTAGCCAAGAGCGGTGAAATCGTTTCGGACACTATATCGGTCTTCGGATATGAAGGCAGCAACCTTGCGCTGAGCACCAGCCTGACGCAGGATAACAAGATTATCGCACAAAGCGCAGTAGATCCGAACGGATCGGAATATGACGCATTCTTTGCAGTAGATGGCAATACCGGTAGTGTATGGCAAGGCCGTCCGGCAGGCACGACCGGCGGTTCTGAAGAAGAACGTACGTTTGATTCATGGTTTGTAGTGGACCTGGGTGGATACTATAGTATTGACCTTATTACCATTACATTTGAGGGCGCATGCTCGCAGGAATACCACGTAGATTTTTCGGAAAACAACACAACTTGGGCGCTGGGTTACAACTATGTAGGTACTGCAGGTATCAATGGCCATACCGATTTGCTGGCTGCTTCTGACTTGGACAACAACCTCAAAGTGCGCTATGTACGCTTCTGGAGCACAAAGGCTGCCACAGAGTGGGGTATGAAGATGTTTGACTTCCAGGTATTCGGTCATGAGTGGGTTCCGTCCGGCGATACAGAGGCTCCGGTAATGGTTAGCGCTTCGCTGGAGAGCAAGACATGGAACAGCGCTGTCATCGCCGTTTCGGCAACCGATAACAATGAGGTTACCAAATACCACGTAGTTGATGCTACAAATGCTATTGATGTAAAACTGACACCTACTGATGGTAAGATTACCGTTAGCGGTCTGAACGCCAGCACAGCGTATAACTTCACTATTACCGCTCTTGACGCTTCGCTGAACGAGTCCGCCAACAGCAAGACCGTAGAGGTTACAACCGATGCTCACGCAATAGTACCTGCAGCTCCCGCTACAGCTCCGACATGGCCGGCTAACCAAGTGAAGAGCATTTTCTCTGATGCATATCCATTTGCTCCGGCTTCGCTGAACAGTTATAATGAAGGTTGGTGGAACGCACCGACTTTGACCATAGATACGGTTGACGGAGACAGCTATCTGCATTATAATCTCTATCGTGATGGTATGATTGGTGCGCAGTTTGCAGAAGTCTCGGTAGCATTGATGGAGAAAATTCACATCGATGTATTCTCATCCGCAGATGGTTCTGTTACCTTCCGTCCGATTATTGCCGGCGATACCGATGCACAGAATAATGTAAAACAAACTCTGACACTCGTCGGCGGTCAATGGAACAGCTTTGACTTCGATATGTCTGACTTTGGTGAGCATAACTGGACAAGAGTGTTCCAATACGCAATTGAAGGCTATCAGGCCGGCGGTTTGGTAGGCGAGCACATCAGTGTAGATAATATCTATTTCTACCGCACAACCCCGATTGAAGATGACGAGGCTCCGACCAATGTGGGCGGAAGAACCGAATCGGAGGATTACTTCTCCGCGACTCTCGCACTGGCAGCAGAAGACAATATGGGTTCGGTATTGTTCATCGTAAAACTCGGCGAAGATACCGTAGCAACCGGTGGTGGCCTAAGTGCAGATACGGTTCTTGTAACTGTTAAGAACCTGCTTCCTGACGCAGCCTATACCTTTACGGTTATTGCAACGGATGACGCAGGCAATGCAGCCGAGGGAATCGAGATATCCGCTCATACGAAGGCAGCTCCGGCTCCGGCTCCCGTTCCGACCTACGAAGCAGAGAAAGTACAGGGTGTGTTCACGGACATCTATACGAATCTGAATGTAGGTATCCAAGGCTGGTATGCAGAACCGGCTATCTCTATCGGTTTGCTTTCCGCAAGCAGCGAGGCTATCTGTATCACTCCGAACGCCACTCCGAGCAGCTGCTTCGGTTTGGCATTCCCGGCAACCGACATCACCGCATACAACGCTTTGGAGATGGATGTATATCCTACGGCAGAGGACGCAGTACTGGATATTCAGGTGATTGGTGTAGGCGAAGGTTCGACTCCGTACAACCTCACGGCTAACCAGTGGAACCACATTTCTCTGAGCATCGCCGATAACACCAAGACCAACTGCGAGCAGATAGGTTTCTATAACTGCAACAACCTCAAAGGTGTGGCCTTCGTTCAGAATGTGCTCTTTGTTACCACTTCCAGTGAGGGCATTGAGGATGTAGAGGCCGGCGCGAAGGCTGTCAAAGTGATCGAGAACGGTCAGTTGATAATTATCAAGAATGGCGTACGCTACACGCTCATGGGCGCAGAACTTCGCTAAACAAATCGGGTATGGGTCATTGGGTTGGCCCATACTCCCAACAGCATGAAGACAATACAGCACATATTCGTTACACTGGCAGCCCTCGCGTTGAGCGCAGGAATGCAGGCGCAAAAGCCGGTGAGCGTAGGCGGAGGTTCGTATGCCTCCTACGCGCCGCTGACCGCCAGCCGTTCTTCCGAGCACGGCGGCAGCCAGGCATACCAGACCGAGCATCGCAGGATATATCTGCCGGACTCGCTGCTGGCACGCTTAGGCACAGCGGACGGTTCGCGTCAAGGCACGCTGGCTTTGCCGACCAACGACTGGTGGACTTATGCCCTCGTGAACACCTGGACGGGTAAGATTTGGTTCTATCCGGGTTGGGCAGAAGCACAGGACGGCGAATTGACCATCGGTTATCCCACTTATTGGGAGCCGACGGGCTGTGAAGTTAAATGGGACACTCCGCTGAAAGTGACGTTCATCAATACCACTACCGGCAAACGCGCGGCCTTCAAAGAGGCGCTCGTGGACAGTTGGTCGGACTTCAGCATGTCGTTTATCATGCAGGACGGCGAGGCATGGGTGCGCGTGACCTGTATGCACGGTTCTCCGCTCGTATGGATAGAGGCCTCCGGCATCTCCATGCAGGCTGCGAATCCCGATGCAACCAAATATGCGGTGTTCACGCAGGCCGATAAGATGTCCGTAGCGCTGCTGACCGACGGTCTGGACGCTGCGGCGTTTGAGCCATACGCATTCCGCATTCCGCGTAAGACGACCTTCAGTTATGCTTACGATGCCGCCACATCTTCGCTGACCACCACATTCCATGTGGACCAGAATATGCGTATGGGCTTCCTGCCGCACCAGTATTTCAGCAACAGCGAGACCGCCTCTATCAGCGGTCCGACCTATATGACGCCGCGCGGCACGATGCGTATGGCGGAGGGCAATGAGTTCACGTTTACCTATACGGTACACTCGTTCCTGCCGTATTTCCCGGCTCCGCTGGAGTGGAAAGAGGATTTTTCGGCAAGTCGTATGACGGAGCTGAATGCCGACTACGCCAAGCGGGGCACGTTCGGCGGCGACACCTATTGGGGCGGAAAAGGCCTGACGCAAATGGCGCATTACATGACCTTTGCGCTACAGATGGGCGACACGGCTACGTTCCGCATGGCCAAGCAGCGCCTCAAAGATGTGCTGGCCGACTGGTACACCTATACGCCGGGCGAACCGCGGTTCTATTTTGCCCGCTTCCCGCGCTGGGGTGCGCTGGTGGGTTTTGATACCTCTTATGATTCGGAGACATTCAATGACCACCATTTCCATTACGGCTATTTCGTCTATGCCTCGGCAGTGCTCTGTATGCTGGATGACGATTTCCGCGCTCAATACGGTCCGATGGTTCGTGAAGTGGCGCGCGACTACGCCAACTGGCAGCGCTCGGCCGATGAGCCGTGGTTCCGAATGCTTGACCCTTACTGCGGACACTCGTTCGCGGGCGGTATGGGCAATGCAGGCAACGGCAACGGCCAGGAGTCCACATCGGAAGCTATCCAAGGCTGGGGCGGCGTATGGATGTTAGGCGCAGCGCTGCAGGACCAGCAGATGCTGGAAGCCGGTATCATGGGCTATACACTTGAGACACGCGCTGCGGCTGAGTACTGGTTCGACCGCAAACGGCGTAACATCGATTTCGTGAAATACAAACACCCATATTGCTGCAACCTGACGATGCAAGGTGTGGGCTGGTGGACCTGGTTCTCCGGCGACCCTGTATGGATGCACTCGATTCAGTGGCTGCCTATTTCGCCTATACTGACGAACCATTTCTGCGAAGACATCGCTTTCACGCGTTGGGATTACACAGAGATGTACGCCGCCAAGGAGGTAGGCGACTACGAAGCTGCTACAGGTGGTCTGGGCGATGAGTCCGGTCTGGGCAATGTGTGCCTGTCGTACCTCTCGCTCTTCGATGCTGATTCCGCTGCGCGGGTATGGAATAAGATGGATCAGATGGGTAAGGCGCTTGCCAAGAACCCGGACACAGGCGGCATCACCTATTGGCTGGCTCATTCGCATAAAGGCTTAGGCGAGAAGCGCTTTGATATATTCGCCAACCATTCGATGGCGTGCGCATACACGGATACGCTGAGCGGACGCACGATATACGCGGTATATAACGTAGGTGCTACGCCGCTGTCCGTGCATTTCTTCGGCGCCGTGGACACCACGGTGGTTGTGCCGCGCGGACTGACACTGACCGATGGTACGCAGGAAAAGACCGTGACCACCATTGAGGACGAAGAGGACACTTCCGTTCCCGACCCGATGGCTTGGGACCTGCCGTACCCGAATCTGGCGTTGCATAAACCGGTGACCGCTTCATCGGAGGAGAATGCAGGCTGTCTGAAAGAGAACCTGACGGACGGCAACCTGTCCACCCGCTGGGGTTCGAATCACCATGACAACGAATGGGTGATAGTGGACCTCGGGGAGGTATGCTATATCGACCATATCGTGTTGCGTTGGGAAACGGCTTTCGCATCGGAATACGAACTGGCGTTCAGCGATGACAACAGCGCTTGGCGCACAAGCACGTATGCTTCCGCCGGAGGTGTGGAGACAGTAAAGACAACTCTTCGCGCCCGCTATATTCGCCTTACGGGCCTCAAACGCGCTACGTCATACGGCACTTCGCTGTATGAGCTGGAGGCGTACGGGCGTCCGTTAAGCGGCGACCCGACGAAGGTGTTTGTTATCGCTCTTTCGGCAAGCGACACGGTGCTGTACCAAGGCCAAACGACCACGCTGACCACCACAGCATACAGTTATGACGGCACGGAACTCTCCAGCCAAGACGAGAGTCTGTCTTACCCGAATTATGGTCTCTTCACCGAGACACGCTCGATAGGCGACTGCTCCGCTTCATTCACCTTTGTGGTATTGGAGACCGAGCACGTCGATTCGATAGTCGTTTATCCGGCGGACATAACTATGCCTATCGGTGAGACACAGGTGTTTGACATCTGCCCGATAGACCAGTTTGGCGCGGCGATGGATACATGTCAGGAAACATTTGTGGCAACGCAGTTAGGCGACACTACGCTTACCTTTGAATGCCATGACATGGAAGTTTCCGCTTCGGCGCATGTGCTCTCGTACGCGGATATCAACCTTGCGCTGCATAAGCCTGTGACGGTATCCGGCTATGAGAATGCCGGTACATTGCCGCAGAACGCAACGGATGGGAAGATGGATACGCGCTGGGGAAGCCGGCACCAAGACAATGAATGGATAGAGATAGATTTGCTGAACTGCTATCTACTGGATTCCGTTCGCCTCTATTGGGAAGCCGCTTATGCTACTTCGTATGAGCTATTCGTCAGCGAGGATGGGGAGAACTTCCGGTCGGTTTATTCCACCACGTCAAGCAAAGGCGGCGCACAGAGTATCGTGCTGACCGATGTGTCCGGACAATATCTCCGTTTGGTGGGCTACGCCCGCAATACAGGCTATGGAATATCGCTGTATGAGATAGAGGTGTATGGGTCGGGACCATGTACGCCGTCCGAGACAGGCATTGAGGAGACCTATTGCAAGCCGGGCAGTTATAAATTTATCCGAAACGGCAATTTGTACATATGGCACAACGGTGTTGTTTATACCTCAACCGGACTAATCGCTCAATAAGCAAAAACGAATACAATATAACAAACTAATTTATCATGAAACAAAGAATCTTTACAATCGCTATGCTGTCATGGATGACGCTTGCTGCATTTGCGCAGACGCTGACCGTGACGGGTGTAGTGATGGCTCAAGACGAGCCGGATCCTGTGATTGGCGCCAATGTGATGGTGAAAGGCACGACGAGCGGTACAATTACCGATTTCGACGGAAACTTTACTATTCAAGCCAAAGCAGGCGATGTGCTGCAAGTAAGCTTCATGGGCTACAAGCCGTTTGAGGTGAAAGTGTCCAACGCGGGTCCGATCCGTGTGACGCTCGTTCCGGACAACGTGCAGCTGCAGGAAGTGGTGGCCATCGGTTATGGTACGATGAAGAAAAGCGATTTGACCGGTGCTGTTAGTTCGGTGAAAGCAGAAGACCTGCAAAAGACGCCGCTTGCCACTGTTGACCAAGCCCTTCAAGGAAAGGCAGCCGGTGTTACCGTCAACGCCAATTCCGGTCAACCGGGCGCAGCCGCTGAAGTGCGTATCCGTGGTATCGGTTCCGTGAAGTCCGAGTCTACTCCTATCTACGTAGTGGACGGAGTCGTGCTGAAGGACATTAACTTCCTCACACCATCGGATATCGAGTCGATGGAGATTATGAAAGACGCGTCGTCCACCGCTATCTATGGTAGCCAGGCAGCGAACGGTGTGATTCTTATTACCACCAAGTCCGGTCACAAAGACCGCAAGGCGGCTATCAGTTTCAATGCTTATTGGGGTATTCAGAACAGATGGAAGAAACTGGATGTGATGAATGCCATGGACCAGGCTGAGACAGAAGTGCTGATGGCCGGCGGCGCCAAAGCAATCAGCAACTGGAAAAAAGGATTCAACACATGGTGGACCAAGACCAATAACCCGAGCGGCGCGAACCCGTATTATCCGGTGAACTTCGATTACGGAGCATATGCAGCTACCGGCGGTACCGATTGGCAGGATGCCGTATTCCACAAGAACGCATTGGTGCATAACTACAGCCTGTCTGTGGACGGCGGCGGTGAGTGGGGTTCGTATCTATTCAGCGCCAGCTATTTTAACCAAGATGGTACATTGCTGGGCAGTAACTATGATCGTCTGACCCTGCGTGTAAACACCAATTTCAATGTACGCAAGTGGTTACGCATAGGTGAAAACCTGACTTTCGCCACCAGCCGTTCCCGCAATGCGATGAATAACAATGCATCGCCGCAAGCCTCCGTTCTATCGGCAGCCTTGGCGATGGCACCGTGGGATCCGGTTTACTATCCGGAGGGTTCCGTAAACGGTCAGGGTGAGAATATCGGCGGACGTCCTTCGGCGGCCTCCAACTTCACGAACGTGGTTAACCCGATGTCCATGATTTATAATACGGAGCCGAACAACAGAGTACAGCGCTGGGTGGGTGATATCTTCATCGAGATTAAGCCAGTTGAAGGTCTGACGATTCGTCCGTCCTTGAGCATGGACCTGAGCAATAATATGGACCGTACGTTCAATTATGCGTACCGTTATTCCAACGCCGATTATCGTGACCACAACTCGGTAGGCGCATCCATGGCACGCTATATGACCCTTACGAACGATAACGTCATTACCTATGCGCGTGATATCAAGAAGCATAGCTTCTCTATCATGGCCGGTGAGACGATGCAACAATATAGCTATTATAGCGTAAGCGCCGGCGGTCAAGATATCGTGAATATCGACCCCAAGAACTGGTATATCTTCAATACCAAGAATGACTCCACGCGTACGGAAGGCGATGCAGTGGCTCGTACAAGACGCTTGTCGTTCTTCACACGTTTGCACTATAGCTACGATAACCGCTATATCGCAACCTTCAACTTCCGCGCGGACGCTTCATCCCGATTCAAGAAAAGCGAGCGTGGTGTATGGGGCTATTTCCCCTCTATGGCATTGGCATGGCGTATCAACCAAGAGTCATTCATGGAGCACACCACAGATTACCTCGATAACCTGAAACTGCGCTTCGGCTGGGGACAAGTAGGTAATGACCAAGTGAATGAGTCTGCCTTTGTCCAATCCATAGAAACGCCGGGACCATACTTCGTGGGATATATCCTTGGGGACAATCTGGTGCCCGGTGCAGCGGTGCTGACACTGGTGAACGAGAATGGCCGCTGGGAGACCAACGAACAATGGAACCTCGGATTGGACTTCGGTTTCTGGAACGGCATGCTGAGCGGTACCATCGAAGGATATATCCGCGATACGAAGGACGCTATCCTATCGGTGAATGCTCCTGCTCATGTGGGTAACCACTGGGCTATGTCTGCCAACCTCGGTACGGTGCGTAATATGGGTATTGAATTGACCCTTGGTCATCAGCACAGAGTGGGCGAATTTGAGTACAGCATCAACGGAAACCTCTCGTTTGCGAAAAACAAAGTGACGCATATGAATGGCGGTAGTCCTGATTACGGCGACCGCACCAAGACGGACGAAGGTCTGCCGGTTCGTTCCTTCTGGGGATATAAATACTTAGGCGTATATATGTCCGACGAAGAGGCTGCGGCTCATCTGCCCAACTCCACCAATGCGGTGAATGAAGGTGACTCGAAATACGAGGACCTGAATAATGATGGCAAGATAGACGAGAACGACTGTATGGTGATTGGTAACCCGTTCCCGTGGCTGACAGGTGCTTTGACATTCAGCCTGGGATGGAAGGGCATTGATTTCAGTCTCAACTTCCAGGGTGTATATGGCAATCAAATCTACAATGCCCTCCGTGAACGTCTTGAAGGCACCGGTCAAACGGCTACCTTGAGCAACACTATGAAGAATGTGCATATTTACTATAATGCGGACAAGCGTGAAGCCATGACGGATGCCGGTATCGACTGGCGCTCCTATATGGACCGTTATGCAGGTTCTATCCCTAACCCCCACGGAAACTCGCTGAATGCAGCGAACTCTTCCCGCTTTATTGAGGATGGCAGCTATCTGCGTCTGAAAGACTTGACCCTCGGTTATACACTGCCGCAGAAATATACCCGCAAAGCCTATATTGATCGTATCCGTGTATATTTCACAGCCAGCAACCTGCTGACCCTGACCAAGTACACCGGATATGACCCCGAAGTGGGTGGCGGCGTGGACTATGGTAACTATCCGCAGAGCCGTACATTTATGTTTGGTCTGAATTGTGACTTTTAATTAGGAGGACAGGAATATGAAAAAATCAATTTTTATACTTTTATCCCTTTGCTTGTTTGGCCTTTCGTCCTGCGATTGGGTATCGGAGCCGACTCCGGGAGTTACTCAGTTGACCGACTACTTTGTGTCCGGCCAAGCATGCATCTATAATGTCAATGCCAATTATGTGCCCTTGGCATGGGAGTTCAACAACACCTATTACAGCGAGTGGTTTATAGGAGATATCATGTCCGACGATGCGCTGAAGGGCGGACAGAACACCTCTGATATGTCAGCGGCATATGAGTTGGAGAACTTCAAATCCAATGCGGATAACGAGATAGCCGAGGAGTATTACAAGGCTCAGTACGAAGGTATCGCGCGTTGCAACCTCTCGCTGAACTACATCCCGCCGGTTCGCTGCGACTCCGATATGAACGAAGCGCTTAAGCAGCGTCTGCTGGGCGAGTGCTATTTCCTCAGAGCCTACTATTATTTCCGTCTGGTGCGTGCGTTCGGCGGTGTGCCATTGACATTGGGTATAGAGAACGATGACAGCAAGTGGGCTCGTCCCCGCGCAAGTGTTGACTCGGTCTATGCACAAATCATTTCCGACCTGGAGGAGGCTGAGGCCCGTCTATGGAACAAAAGCCAAACCAATGGACCGGAGATGGGCCGTGCCACCAAAGGTGCAGCTCAGGCAATGCTCGTGAAGGTGTATATGTATATGCACAATTATCCGAAAGCAAAGGAGTGGGGCGGAAAGTTCCTAACCGATCAAGACGCGGAGTACAGCCTTGCTGCAGATTTTGCCAGCAACTTCACGCTCGCAGGAGAGAACAACGAGGAGTCTATTTTCGAGATTCAATATGCTAACGAGGCTACCTCTGACTTTAATCCCGGCAACGGTGCTACCCGCGGTACCTTTACGACCGTGCTCACCCGTTCCCGTTCCACCAATATGGGCGATGAAGGTTGGGGCTTCAACAAACCCACCCATAACCTGTATGATGAGTATGAAGAGGCGGATTCGCTGCGTAGGGATGCTACCATCATCTTGTTGGATTCGATTCATCTGGGCGACCAAGATACCTATCTGGGAACATCTTATCTGAACCGCAAGACAGGTCTGTATAACGCAGACGGCACCGGATACACGTATAAGAATACGCATAACACCCGCGGTGTGCTCAACAACAAACAAATCCGCTTGGCTGACCTCTATCTGCTGTATGCTGAGGCATGTATGGAGACCGGCGATGCAGGTACTGCTACCATTTATCTGAATAAGGTACGCGACAGAGCCGGTTTGACTAATTATCCCGGGTATAGCTTTAAGGTGAACGGAGTAGAAATCACGTCCCCAACTCTGCAGGAGGCTATCCGTCACGAGCGCCGTATGGAGTTGGCCATGGAAGGTCACCGCTGGTTTGACCTCTGCCGTTGGGGCGTTGCTTATGAAGTGATGACAGCCTATATGGCACTGGAGAGCGATGAGGCAAAAGCAGAAATGCAGCCGTTCAAGAAAGGTGTGCACGAATTGCTGCCGATTCCGAACAAACAACGCCAACTCAATAGTTTGCTTGGCCAAAATCCAGGATATTAATCTAATGTGTTCGCACATGTTATAATCAACCCTTTTTATTAATTAAAATCATTAACAACATGAAAAAACTTTTGATTTTTGCAATGGCTGTTCTTACATTGGCAGCATGCAACAAGAAAGATGATCCGCAGCCGACCAAGCTGACTCTCAACGAGTCCGAAATCTCGGTTGCAGTAGCAGCAACCTTCCAGTTGACTGCAAACATGGAAGTAACGTGGTCGACCTCCGATCCCAAGATTGCAGCCGTTAGCGAGAACGGTCTGGTACAAGGTATCGCAAAAGGCGAGGCAACCATCACTGCAAAGGCTGTTAAATCCAATGAATTGGCAGTTTGCAAGGTTACTGTAACCGACGGTGGTGTTACTCCTCCTCCCGCAAACCCCTACGCTGAGTTCGCACAGTTGCAAGGTTCGGAGTACTATGTATTCTTCCTGCAAGGCGGTGCTGCAGAGTATCTGGGCGACAAGGTGCTTTACAACTTCGGTCCGAATGACCATCCGGATGAGGCTCAAGGAGGCAAGAGACAAGGCTCCCGTTGGCTTTATATCTGGAATCACCCGGAAGAATCAGGTGGTACTGCAGTCGGAACCGATCCGTTTGATCTGGCAGAAGGCTGGACTTGCATCAAACAAGTTGAGGGTTGGTGCGCAGGTGGTCTCTGTGTAGCTATCAACGACGGTAATAATGTTTCCGGCGAAGGCGCAGCTGAAGATCTCGCTGCTCTGTCTGATATGCAGAAGCACATTACTGACTATGATGCATGGTATCTTGCTATTGCTTTGAAAAATGCTACCCAGGGTGCTGCTTATGATTTCGAAATCATCGGAAGTAACGTAGGCGGAACAGAGTCCGGAAAGGGCAAAATCAACATTGCTCCGGCAGCTACCGGCGAGTGGGTTTATAAAGAGTTTAAGCTCTCTGATATCCAGGGCCTGGAGTTCGGCGATTTTACCAATAATGGCTCGAACATCTTTACGTTCTCTGCAAATCCGTTTATTGCAGACGCACAGTTAGACCTCGGTTACGTATTTATTTATAAGAAATAAGTAATTTCTCTTTGGGTCGGTGGAACTGATTATTCCACCGGCTCTCTCATTAAAATATACAACCTATGAAACAGTTATCATCTATTTCTTTTTTCAGTCTGTTGTTGATGTTGTCCATGACCGCTTGCAACTCCAATACACCGGATGCACCGATTGACGACTCTAACGACTATGCCTATATTCAAGGCAAGAGCGCAAAGCGTGGCGTCAGTTTCAATTGGCAGATGGATGCCGATTTTGACCTGCTCGGTCCTGCTGTATCATGGAGTTACAACTGGGCGAACACATATGCTTCCAACCAAGAGACCAAGTATCAGCAGTATGGGATTCACTATGTGCCCATGTGCTGGAACAATAGTTATTCCGCAGCTAACATATCCGCCTATTATGCTGCTCATGCGAGCCAACAGAACTATTTGCTGGGCTACAATGAACCCAATCTGACGGACCAGGCAAACATGACGCCTACCCAGGCCGCAGAGAAATGGGGCGACGTGGTGGCACTCGCCAAAAACAATAACGCACGCCTTATCTCACCGGCGATGAACTGGGGAACGCTGCCCGGGTATAGCAATGGCGTGCAGTGGTTACAAGAGTTCTTTACAAAAGTCAATTCGAATGATATTTCCGGCATCGCGGTTCATATCTATATGAATACAGCGAAGGGCACTTTGAGTGACCTACAGCGCTACAAAGTGTTTGGCAAACCGCTTTGGCTGACGGAGTTCTGTGCATGGGACGGAACGTCCACTTCTGCAGCCCAATGCCAGTTCATGTGCCAGTGCATCAATGCTTTGGAGCAGGATAAGGACCTGGAGCGCTATGCATGGTTTATCCCGCGCGGAGGATACGCAACCGAGGCAGAGCCGTTTATGTCGCTATTGACGAAAACCAACCCGCCTGCATTGACGGAGCGCGGAGTGCTGTTTGTCAACATGTCCACCTTCGACCCAAAAGCCGTTTATCCTTGCGGAAAACGTATTCCGGCAGAGCATTACCGTGCTTGTAGCGTGGATGAGAATTATTCCTCTCCTTTGGTTGCGGTGTGCACCGATATAAACGGAGTACTGCAGATAGACGGTTTGGCATTAAACCAATGGATGGACTATCGAATTGAGGTGCTAAAAGGAGTGAAACATTTCAATATTCGCTATACCGCTACGCGCGATTCAGAAATAACCATCTACAGAATGGACGAGAGCGGCAACGAAACAGCTCTGAAGACGGTGGAATTGCCCACCACAGGGTCAAAGACAGCGTGGGCTACCCTCGCTGTGGACTTTACGCCGGAGGCCGGAACGCAAGTGCTTCGTCTCAAATGTACGAAGGGGCTGCCACGTATAAACTGGTTTAAACTCAACTGATTTGTATGAAAAAACTATTTATCATAATGTGTGCATTGTGCGCAAGCATGGTGCAGGCGCAGGAATACCAATTAGTATGGAATGAAGATTTCACGGACGGCGCGCTGGATAGAGCCGTATGGAATGTGGAAGTGACGAACAACGGCGGCGGAAACAACGAGTTGCAGTACTACGTGGAGAAAGGTGTGTCCTTGGGTGTAGAACCGACTACCGGCAAACAATGCCTTATCTTGACCGCCACCAAAGAAGATTATCTGGGCAAGAAATGTACGTCCGGTCGCGTGAACAGCAAGAACAAGATGTACTACACCTTCGGTCGCATTGACGCACGAATCAAGTTCCCGCGTACCGCCAATGGTCTGTGGCCCGCATTCTGGCAGATGGGCAATAACTTCGATCAGGTTAACTGGCCCCGTTGCGGCGAAACCGATATTATTGAACTCGGCCATCAGAACGCCTTCTCCACCGGCACCCAAGACCGCTATTTCAACGGGGCGATGCATGTGGGCTCACGATGGGATGCCGTGTGGAGCGATGCTAAATCAGTCACATGGCCGTACTCGGTGGAAGATACGTTCCATATTGTTACCATGATTTGGACACCTACAACGATTGACATGTATATGGATAAGGAGGCGCATCCGGAGAATGGAGCCTATTTTCATGCGGACCTGGAACCTAATGAGGACGAGTGGTATAACCGCCAAGTGATTTTCGGCAAACCGAACTTCCTGATAGCTAACCTGGCTGTTGGCGGTAATTTCCCCGGCATATTCAATATTGACGGTATCTCGGCGCTGAACAACGGACCGCAGTCGATGTACATTGACTGGATTCGTATATACCAGCGCGGAGAGGGAAGTGAGACATTTGTTTGTCCGTCGGTTTCTGACCCGATAGAGCCGGAGAATCCGCAAGGAATGGAAGAGGTTATGAGTGACGGGTTGCAGGTTACGGGGCAGAAAGTGCTGCATAACGGACAATTACTCATTCGCCGCGGTGAACATATGTATACTCCCGCGGGACAAATGATAAAATAATAATAGGGAGAAGCGATGAAAAAAGTCTTTTATCTTTTGTCTTTGAGCGCAGCGGTCTTTTGTCTGAGCTCTTGCGCGAAGAGCGAGTGGCAATTGGTCTGGTCGGATGAGTTCGACGGCGAGACGCTGAACACTGCGTCTTGGAATGTGGAGGACAACGCCCGCGGCGGAGGAAACGCCGAGTTGCAGTATTACGCGCCGAAGAATGTGACGATAGAGCGTCACCCCGTGACGGGCGAGAGTTGCCTGGTGCTGAACGCGCAACGCGAAGATTATAAGAATCGTCCGTGTACCTCTGCGCGCCTGAACACGCAGGACAAAGTGACGGTGGAGTACGGCAAAGTGGAAGCACGCATCGCCTTCCCGCGCACGGCGGATGGCCTTTGGCCCGCCTTCTGGATGCTGGGTAATAACCTGGCGCACGACCTTGGCAATAACGACGATGTAGATACCCGTGCGGCCAAACTGGCGGAGCAAGGACTGGTTGTTTGGCCCAAGTGCGGCGAGATCGACATCTGCGAGATGGGACATCATACCGGCATTGAGAATGGCATTCAGGACCGCTATTTCAACGGCGCATGCCATTGGGGCGAGTCGTTCAATAACGGAGCCTATCCCAATTACGGGCAGTTCAATACAGCGGACTATCCCGTGCAGGGCGATTTCCATCTGTTCACGCTTATCTGGACGGAGGACTCCATCGCCATGTATTTAGATTTAGATAAATATCCTGAAGCGACGCCGTATTTCCAGCTATCGCTGCGCGGCAAAGATATCAATGAACCGGGGCACTATTTCAACCATCCCTTCTACTTGGTGCTCAATTTGTCCGTCGGCGGGTTCTTCCCCAATATGCCTGCGGCAGAGAAATATCCGGAGGTCATTCCGAGCGACGATCCTTCGTTCCAACGCGTAACGGCCCTGCCTGCTGATGGCACGCCGGTGAAGATGTTTGTAGACTATATTAGGGTATATAGACCGCTACGCTAAAAGAATAAAGACCGTTCATTTCATTCACTGAAAGAATAAAGACTAAATATGAAACTATCGATTAAAGAGAAACTGGGGTACAGTTTAGGCGATACCGCGTCGCACTTTGTGTGGGACCTGGTAGGCTTTTGGTTGCTGATTTTCTACACCGACATTTATGGACTAAGTCCTGCTTTGGCGGGTGTAATCATGTTCGTTGGTTCCATCTGGGATGCCGTCATGGACCCGATAGTAGGTATCATCTCCGACCGTACAAATAGCCGGTGGGGTAAGTTCCGTCCGTATTTGTTGTTCGGCTCGGTGCCGTATGCCATTCTCGCGGTGCTGGCCTTTACCACGCCGGAGTTCGGGCTGAATGGTAAGTTCGCTTATGCGCTCATCACCTGTCTGCTTCTGCGCACAGCGTACGCGTTTGTGAACTTGCCCTATAGCTCGTTGAGCGCCGTGATGACGGACGACAGTAACGAACGCGCAGGACTGAATACCTATCGTTTCATTGCGGCGTATATCGGTCAGTTCATCGTAACCGGAGCGGCTCTCTATCTCGTCAAATGGCTTGGCGCCATCGGCAATGAAGGTGTGGTGAACCAGGCGCAGGGATACCAATATACGGTAGGCCTATTCGGTATACTGAGTATCGCATTCTTCCTCATCGCGTTTGCCACCACCAAAGAGCGTGTGCCACAACCGGAGAAACAGGACAGCAATGTGCTCAAGGACTTCAAATACCTGTTTATGAACAAAGCATGGATAGTGCTGACCTGCGTTGGCATCGTGTCGTTTATCATGTTCGCCATGCAGAATGCCGCTATTGCTTATTACTTCAAATACTATATCCACGATGCGGAGAACGTGCAGCTCTTCAATGTGCTCGGTACGGTTGCGTTGATAGTGGCGTTACCCGCCTCCAAACCGCTTGCTAAGCGATTTGGTAACAAAGCGGTATATATCATGTCTTCCGTGGTTTCGGGTGTGTTCTTTGCGCTCATCTTCGCTGCGGGCGATAACCTGCCGCTGGTTTATACGTTCAATATCCTTGCCAAGATGGCATATGCGCCGGCTGTACCGCTGCTATGGACGATGCTGGCGGACGTGGCGGACTATGGCGAATGGAAATTCAACCGACGCACGACAGGTCTCTGTTTCTCAGCGTCCGTGCTGGCGCAGAAACTGGGTTGGGCAATCGGCGCTGCGGCGGCAGGATGGATTCTATCCGTCACTCATTTCGTGGCGAATGCCGATATGCAATCAGACAGCGCTATGATGGGTATCCGTCTGTTAGTCAGTGTTATTCCCGGTGTGTTGTATGCTTCGTGCGCACTGGTGATGATGTTCTATAACCTCGATAACGCAACCATGGAGCAGATGAAAAATGAACTGGATGAAAGAAGGAAATAATATGGTAAAAGGACAATTTATATCGATTGACGGCGAGCGTTTCTATGAGATAGCCAATTATGACGAGATGCAACCGTTCTTCATCTCGCTGGCTTCGGATACCGATTTGTGGATGTATCTGGCTTCAACCGGAGGTCTGACCTGCGGCCGTCGTTCGCCTAACGAAGCACTCTTCCCGTACTATACGGACGATAAGATAACCGAGAGTTATGAGTTCACAGGTCCAAAGATCGTGATTAAGGTCAAAGGAGAACCATTCCAAGTGAATGGGGACCTGCTATGGAGACCTTTCTCTGCGCAACAGCAGGATGTGTTTGTTCTGTCCCGCAAGATTGCCAAATCGACGGTATGCAACCAGATTGTCTTCTGCGAAGAGAACCACACTCTCAAACTACGTTTCTCCTATGTCTGGGCACCGGCAGGCAAACACGGATGGGTACGCCGTGCTACGCTGGAGAACTTAGGCAACAGAGCTACGGATGTAGCGATTGACGATCGTCTGCAGAACGTGCTTCCGGCAGGTGTGGAAAGAAAGACGCAGAATGAGTTCTCCACGCTGGTGGACGGCTATAAGAAAACTGAACTGGTGCCCGGCACATCGCTGGCGCTCTTCCGTATGGAAGCTATCCTTGTGGACCGAGCCGAACCCTCGGAGTCGCTCACATGCAACACCGTTTATTGCCTCGGGCTGCCGAATGCGTCCTATGACCAAACTTCCTCCAAAGGTGTACGCGGTGCATATGTAGCCCAAGCAAGTCTTCGTTTGCCGGCACGCGGTGCGCAGACTTGGTATAATGTCCTCGATGTGAGTCAAGATGCCGTGGCGGTGCATGACTTAATGCATTTCATCGCTCAGTCGGACGCTATCGACCAGATTGAGGCGGCGATGAAGCAATCCACCGAGACACTCAAGCGCATCGTGGCGCAGAACGATGGCGTGCAGCACACGGCGGACGAAGCGAACGACGCACGCCATTTCGCCAAT
>ONGK01000064.1 GCA_900317345.1 uncultured Bacteroidales bacterium
AAATTTATTGGCAATGCCGAAGAAATACGGGCCGTCAATCTCATATACCTCCACGCCTTCTGGAATGGTCAGGTGCTCGAGGTTCGATTGTACATCGGTGTCCTCGTTCGGGTCAATCTCATTATGCAGCGTGCGGATATGTATTTGCTCGTTCGTGCGCATGAGGAACAGCACCAATGCCAGCAATATACCTACTTCGATAGCCACTGTGAGGTCGAAAATGACGGTGAGGAAGAAGGTTATGAGCAGCACCCATAGGTCGCGATTGCGATGCTTGATGGTGCCCACAATGGTCTTCCAACCGGACATCGAGTATGCCACCATGATGAGCACTGCTGCGAGGCACGACATTGGTATCATGCCCACCAGTTGACCGAGGAACAGGAGCACTAATAATAGTACGATCGCGTGTACGACGCCCGCAATAGGCGTACGACCGCCGTTGTTGATGTTCGTCATCGTACGGGCTATGGCGCCGGTAGCAGGTATTCCGCCGAAGAACGGCACCACCACATTCGCTATACCTTGCGCGATGAGTTCCGTGTTCGAGTTATGTTTGTCGCCTATCACGCCGTCCGCTACCATCGCCGACAGCAGCGACTCGATGGCGCCTAACATCGCGATGGTGAATGCCGCCGGGAAGAGCTTGCGTATCCAGCGAGAGGAAGGTCTCACCCTCCGCCAGGTCCAGGCTCGGCATATGCGGCGCGGGGATGCCGTGCGGCAAAGCGTATAGGTCGCCGATGGTCTGCAAACCCGCTACGCCCCAACTCTCCGGTGCATAATTCTTCAGCAGCCATACCGCAAGCGTCGCCAAAATAATCGCCGCTAACGAACCCGGTATGTGCTTTGTGATACGCGGCATGAAGATACATATCAGCAGAGAGAACGTGCCGATGCCCAATGCCCACCAGTTCACATGAAAATGCTGTGCATAAAACACCCATTTATCTACAAAGTTCGCCGGCACATTCGACAAACCCAGGCCAAAGAAATCGTTCATCTGCGTGCTAAAAATCGTCAGCGCGATACCCGCCGTGAAGCCCACGATAACGGGGTATGGCACAAACTTGATGACCGATCCTAATTTGGCAAAACCCATGATGATGAGCAATATACCCGCCATCACGGTGGCTATCATCAGGCCTGCCAGACCGAACTCCTGAATAATTCCGTATATGATGACGATGAACGCACCTGTCGGACCGCCAATCTGCACCTTGCTGCCGCCGAAGACGGAAATCAGCAAGCCTGCGATGATGGCCGTCACCAGACCTTCCGTCGGTCCTACGCCGGACGATATACCGAAAGCGATGGCCAGCGGAATAGCCACAATACCTACAATCACGCCCGCAAGCGCGTCCTGACCAAACTGCGCGCCGCTATAGTTGCGCAGCGTCTGGAATAACTTCGGAGCAAAAACTTCTTTTATCGAAAACTGCATAAATCTAAAAATCTGCGGCAAAGGTACAACAAATTTTGCATATACGCAAGAGTTTGGGCAAATTTTATTCCCGCAATTCAAACTTCATATGCCCGGCCTTGTGGAAGATAAGGATGAGCGCACCCTCAATCGCATAGGCGATGAGGAAACTGTACCATAGATATTCGGTGGCGTAGCGGGCCATAAGCCACATTACAGGGATGACGGTCAGCGACAAGGCGAAAGAGAGGAAAAGCGCCATCGAATGGTATTTATACAGCTTGTATATAATCATCAGCGTGTAAATATAGCAGAATGGGATGAGGCTGATGGCATATATGCGCAGCGCGCGCACGCTCTCCGCTATCATATCTTCTTCGTTGGCTCCGAAGAAATGCGCTACGGTCTCCGGGAAAATCCATACCAGCGCACAGGTAGCAATCATCGACCATGTGATGAATCGGAAGGCCTTTCTTATCACCAGTTTGCACCCTTCGTTGTCGCCCTTGCCCACTTCGATAGCGCCGAGCGATTGTATCGTACGGCACGCGCCGGAAAGGAAGAGATTATAAATCTGCATCAGGTTCATGCACACCGAGAAAGCGAAGATGAACGTCCGTCCGCCTGTAGTGAGCACGATATGATTGGAGCAGAACAAGAGCAGCGTGAGGCAGATAGAGGCAACGGCGAGCGGAGCGCCCTGCGAAAGGATGCTTCCCCATGCATTATGCGCATCCCGCAGAACCACTTTGAGGTGATTGTCAGGGTAATGGAGATGCCAGCAGATAATCCCTACGCCCACGGCATGGCCAAGAACTGTAGCCCACGCCGAACCTTCAATACCCCATCCGCACCATTTGATAAAGACGATATCGAGGCAGAGGTTAACCACATTATCTACAAGAATAGCCACTGAAGCCAGCCGGGGACTTCCATCCACGCCGACCATCGTCGCCATCCCCCATGCGAGCATATACATCGGAGCACCGAGCATCATCACCCGCAGATATTCATAGGTGTATTGGAATAAGAATTCACTCTGGCAAAGCCATCCAGTCACAATTTTAGGGAAGAAGAACCCGCAAAGGGTCATGAACAAACCGAATCCTATACAGCCGCCGATGGAAAGGGTGAAGATGTACGCAGCGCGACGGAAGTCTTTCTTGCCCAGTTCCATCCCCACCAGCATGCCCGCACCCGTAGAGAGTAACATGCTGATTGTGAACATAAACTGCACCATCGGCTTGGTCAGGTTGATAGCTGATACACCGTCCGCTCCGATAAGGTTTCCCACGATAATAGCATCCACCACGTTGCCCAGACAGCCGGACAGCGCAATAAGAATTGACGACCACAAGAACCGCCAAAAATACTTGTTAAATTCTGCTTTATTTTCCATATATTATAATCCGCATTTCCGGCTGCAAAGATACAACAAAAAAATGGAATTACCAAATAAATTGGTAAGAAAAACAAATTATGCTTGCATTAATTCCCCACTATAAACCCATATACCCCCTCGGAGGAATACTAGACCATACCTGGACCATACAGCATCTTTTGCACTAAAAAAATCGTGTAAACATTTGCATATATGAAAAATTTGTTGTACCTTTGCACGCTAATTTGTATGTAATGACAAATAGCTTTGTAAATACATGGTCAATAAACGAAAAATAATAAACGACCCGGTGTTCGGATTTCTGTCTGTTCCGAACGAATTGGTATATGATGTGCTGCAGCATCCATATGTGCAGCGTCTGAACCGTATACGGCAGTTGGGATTGTCCTATCTGGTTTATCCGGGAGCGATGCACAGCCGTTTCGGTCACTCGTTAGGTGCGATGCACTTGATGCAAGAGGCTATCCAGTCTTTGCGGCTGAAGGGCGTGGAGATTACCGACGAGGAAGCGACGGCCGCAATGATAGCTATTCTGCTGCACGATATCGGCCATGGTCCGTTCTCTCATGTGCTGGAGCATACCATCGTGGAGGGCGTGACGCATGAAGACATATCGCTGCTGATGATGGAGCGGATTAATGAAGACCTTAGTCAAAAGACAAAAGACCGCTCCGCTCAAAGACAAAAGCCGTTGGACATGGCGATAGCGATATTCAAGAACGAGTATCCGAAGCATTTCCTGCATCAGTTAATCAGCAGCCAGTTGGACGTGGACCGGATGGACTACCTCTGCCGCGATTCGTTCTTCACGGGTGTGCAGGAAGGTCGCGTGGCGAGTGAGCGTCTGTTGAAGATGTTAGACGTGCGCAATGACCGTCTGGTGGTGCAGGTGAAAGGTATATACTCTGTAGAGAAATTCCTGGTAGCTCGCCGGTTGATGTACTGGCAGGTATATCTGCATAAGACTTCCGTGGCGGCGGAGCAGCATCTGATAAAGATACTGAGTCGGGCGAAGGAGTTGGCGAGGGAATTAGTAGAAAGTAGAAAGACCGCTTCGCTCAAAGATAAAAGCCAGGAGCTATTCTGTTCGCCGGCACTGCGGTATTTCCTCTATCAACCGGTGACATTCGATATGTTCAGCCCGACCAGCGAGGCGTTGGAGCAATACGCGCTGCTGGACGACACAGATGTGCTGAGTGCTATCAAGGCATGGACGGGTAGCGAGGACAAGGTGCTGAGTGCGCTGAGTACGAGTTTTATCAACCGTCGTCTATTCCGCGGAGAGCTGCTGGACGCACCGCTGACGGAAGCACAGAAAGAGGCGCTGAACAAAGAATATGCGCAGTATCTGGGTATCAGCGAGCAAGAGGCA
>ONGK01000016.1 GCA_900317345.1 uncultured Bacteroidales bacterium
CCATGCCGTTTATATGCTTTCGCTATGCTAAACATATGCTATTCTTATGTGATTCATATGTTGTTTATATGCTTTTTTCCTAATCATCACCTAATCATACCGTACCCATTCCGTACTCTCATCGTGGTCTTACAAATACTTTTCTACTGAAATCGAGTGCAAATTTACAACTTTTTTTTGATATATGCAAGAAAAAGAAGAAAAAGCGCACCTAAAATGCGCTTTTTCGTTTTTGACACTACTTCACCTCTTGTCCTTGCATGGTATATATCTTCTCCCCGCGGAGGATGTATAATTGGCCGTCAATGAGCACTTTCTGTTTGTCAGCCAATTTGCCATTAGCTATCACTTCTTCAATACCTTGATCTTCGTCCGGGATTGTGATGTAATTGGTGAAATTTTTCCAGCCGGTTGCACTCTTATATTGGGCCAAAGAAGACTTCTGAACAAATACTTTGCAATTGTTATAATTGTTAAACGTGTTATCAGTAATAGTCGGAGGTGTTTTGGCATGGCAATACAAAGTATCCAACTGGCCGCAACTTCCGAATGTTCCTGCTCCGATAGAAGTCAGGGTGGATGGCAAATCAATAAATGTAACCGCATAACAACCATAGAAGGCATTTTCCCCAATGCTGGTCACACCTTTAGGGAATACAAGGGAAGTTAAGTTATACATATTTTGGCATAAGTATGCCGGAACATATTCCACCTTATCCCCAAATATGAATGAGGTTATACCGCCTGTGATATCCCACTTAATCGGACCAGTTACAGGGCGCATCACATTTTGCTTGAATGGCGTGTCGTCCTTTACACAATCATGGTAGTTTTTTACGTTCCAGACTACTGTGTCGATACCACAATACATGAAAGCACCATCAGCAATGCTATCAATACTTTCTCCCAAGGTAATTTTGTTCAAATGGCAATCGCTAAAAGCGTAGGAGCCAATTGAGGTTACTCTGTCAGGAACGACTATTTCTTTCAATCCCGCACATCCACTAAAGGCACTTGTCTCTATTGCGGTTACATTCTCCGGAATAGTAATGGCGCGCATATTGGTACAGTCCCTGAACCATCCCGCTCCTATGACAGTAATATTTTCGCTCAAAATATAATCGGTCACTTGCGGTCCGAAGGCGTAGCTGCACGAGGTTTTAAACGATGGTGCATTCAGATAAACGGTGGTTAGGGAATCGCATTGATAACATGCATAATTCATATCAACTACACCACTTCCAACGGTTACTGCGCGAAGCGGTGTTCCGCGGAAGGCATATCCGCCAATAGTAGTTATATTGTCAGGAATAATGAGCGATGTAATATGCTGATAACCATCAAAAACACGTGAAGCCACCGTGGTAATATTGCCCGGAAGGGTTAATTCTCCTTCCACCAGCTGACCATTCAGATATAATTCATTCGCTATATCTAATGGGTTGTGTCCCAATTCCAACTGACACCACACTGCGAGATCGGAAATATACACTTTGGTAAAGGCGCAATCTTTGAACGCATTATCCCGGATACCCTTGATATTCGCTGGAAGTGTAAACGCAGAAAACTGCGTCAAGCCGGCATACATGTATTCTGGAATGTACTCCACTTGGTCGCCCAGATAGATGGTATCAATCTGCTCTAAAATGCGCGCAAACATATACTCGGAGTTTTTCTTGTGGCAATTGATAGCATTCCAATATACGGTTCTTAGATTGGTACATCCCTCGAAGACATAACTGCCTATTTGCTCCAACTGTTCCGGAATGGCGATGGAATGTATACCACAGTTTTTAAGGCCGTAGTGTTCAATTTTCTTGACGTTTGAGCCAAAAACAATGTTCGTCAGGCTCTCGCAGCCGGCAAAGGTGTAGCCGCCGATTGTAGTGATTGAATCACCGAGTATAAAGGTTGTTACTTGCGGTCCGAAAACATCCTTGAGCGAATGGGTGGCTGAGAATGTCTGGTTGAAGATGGCTGTTGAGTTGATGGTTACGGTTTTCAGGTTTGTACAACCGCTAAAAGCATCTGCAGCTATGCTGGTTATATTCGGACCGATGGTTATACTCTCCAAGTTCGAATTAGCGAATGTGCCTTCATCTATGGTGGTAATAACATCCGGAAGGGTGATTGTTCGCAAATTGGGCAGATTAGCAAAAGCACGTTTCCCTATAGTCGTTACATTCGGTCCGAACTCCACTTCCTGCAGGCTATCACAGCCGGCAAAAGCATCATCGTTGATAGTTGTGAAGGCATCTCCAAGCACATAACGTTTTACCTGTTTGCCGAAACTGGAAGACAGACCGCCTTCTACATTAAACAGCTGCGGAGCATTGAGATTCACGTTGTGCAGCGCGTTGGAGTTCTTGAAGGCCTCTGTGTGAACGGAAATGACGGATTGCGGAATGGTGACCATATGCAACGAATCGCAGTACGCAAAAGCCCATTTGCCGATGGATGTTACGCCCGAAGGAAGATACACAGAATCCAAAGACCGGCAGTAATAGAAGGCATTCTCGGGAATCTCCGTGAGCGCTGAACTGAAGCGCACGCTGCGCAACTTACCACAGCTCTCAAAGGCGCCTTCGCCAAGACTTGTGATATTATCCGGAATATCTATAGACTCCAACTCCCAACAATCCGAAAAAACCCTTTCCGGTAGCGCTGTTAAGTTCTTGCCTAACTTAACGGATTTTAATCTATAACATTCATGGAAAGCGAATTGGTCTATCGCGAACGTATTGTCCGGAATTACGATAGATGAGAGATTCTCACAGAGATAAAAAGCCCAACTGCCAATATACATGAGATCGGCAGGAAGTGTCAATGAATCCAACGCATAGCAACGGGAAAATGCAAGTTCACCTATCGAGGATACATTATCGGGCAAAGTAAGTGTCTTCAATGCATGACAATTCTCAAAAGTGCTTGTCATAATAGCCGATACACCACTGGGGACATCAAGGCTTGTCAAGGAAGAACAACCATAGAAAGCACGCAGACCTATTTTCTTAACAGTGCTCGGAATATTGACATCGCGCAAAGACGAGCAGTTATAAAAAGCGTATTCATCTATCGAATCCAAACCATTCGGGAGCACAAGCGACGGTAATCTCGTACACCCATAGAAAGTAGCCGTTTTAATCTCCTTCAGACCGCTCGGGATATTGATTTGCACTAACAAAGAGTCTTCGTTGAAGGCATATTTGCCTATCGAACGCACGGACTGCGGAATCGTTACTTTCTCCAATAACGAACATCCAGCAAAACTGGAAGTCTCAATTTCCACGACCACGTATGTTGAATTATTATACGTCACAGACGTTGGAATGTTGATTTCTGTGTACTGCCGATACGTACTCACGCCACTACGCGCCACAGTGGCTTGATGGGTGTTCGTATTTAACAAGTAACTTAAACTGTCAATCCAAATTCCGGCATAACTGTTTGCCACGCTCGCCAATGCGAGTAAAAAAGTACATAACCGTTTCATATTGGTAAGATGTTATGCTTAATGTCTGTTCTCAAGGTAACGGTACGCACGTTCGTACTCGTCACGCAAGGCATTGAAGAATACTGTTTCGGTGTATTCCTTAACAGCCTCCTTATTGGTGTTTTTATGCATATACTGTCCTTTGCAACGCACTTCATCGTCTATGCGGAATAGATTGGCATAGACAATCTCGTTCTCCTGCGTATCATACACATACAACTTATATTCACCATGTAATGCGAGTAAGCACTCGTTGCCATGTGAGCACATGAGTAACGGCAAATATACAGGGAAAAGTGTAAAAACCGTAACACCGGCTATAACAGCACCGGCAATCATCATACCTTTATTCTCGCCAATTTGGTCGTTGTAGAAGTCTTTATGCTTGAGCACTTCGATGAAGGATACATAGCGTTTGGTGGCATGATATCGCTCCATTTCTGAGAAAGAATAAACTCCGGTATAGAAGTCGGAACGGTTTACGGCAATATTGAAACCTTCAATCTTATTACCAAACGACTGGAAGAATGGCTTCTTGTCTAAGAACTCACTATCCGTAGTATAGGAGTTTTTGAAGCCCAGAAACTCCATAGGTTCATGACCAAAATCAAACGAACGACGATGCGCGTTGTTGGAGAATTGCAAAGCAGTCTTGCATCCTGTAAGCATACATGCGCTTAAAAGGATTAGAAAAAGTGATTTTTTCATAGTAGTATTATTTTGTTCCTGCTCTTACGCCTTTGCAGGTATTGGCTTTTGCTTGTCCTTCTGTTTAACGTCAGTAAGTGACGTGTTACATTTTGCGCTGCAAAATTACTAATATTTTTCGATATACGCAAATAAAAATGAAATTTTTACTCTATATGGCAAAATAATTGCATTCATACTTGCACATGTGCAATTTTTATTGTACCTTTGCATCCGAATATGAGTGAGAAGAGAGATTATAGTGCGCAGGCTGCTGACGCAAAGGAGCGGAAGGACTTGTATCGGAGGTGGCTGTATATGGCCATCGCTCTGATTGCTGTGGCAATAATGCCGATGAAACCGGTGTTTTCGTTTCAAGACGACAAGGGCATCATCTATGTACGCAGTTTCTCGATGACCGAGAAAGTGTTTGTCGTCACCCAGCGGGAATTAGACACCGGTCTGGCGCATATATCCGGCTCGATGCCCGTGCGGGGATTGTTCTTCTGCCGCCTGGGAATGCTGCTCGGCTGCATAGCCTGTATGCTCTGTTTCTTCAACGATGAATGGCGCGTTTGGATATGCACCGCAACCGCTTTGCTGGCGGGGTTGTACTATGTGCTGCTGGTGCATTATGCCATTAAGATTTCCGATGAATTCTACGCAACTCTCTTCCCAACGATAGTGGCCGTCCTGCCGGCTATCGTGCTGCAGATGATGCTGCTGGTACGCCGAAATGTGCTTCGCTCCCTTATCAACGAGGAGGATGAATAAAAAAAGCACCTCACGGATGAGGCGCTTCTTATCATATCAGTTCTTCTACAGCGTGACGCCGTTTTTGAAGATTGCTATCTCGTGGTAGCCGTTCTTCTCGTTATTGGTCCTGGTGCCATTGGCCACCTCAATCACGAAGTCGGCAAAGCGTTTCGCCACTTGATCCATCGGTTCGCCCTCTGCTATCACACCGGCGTTGAAATCGATCCAATTGGGCTTATTCTTCGCCAAAGTCGAATTGGTGGAAATCTTCATCGTCGGCACGTAGGTGCCAAACGGCGTTCCGCGACCCGTGGTAAAGAGCACCATATGGCATCCGCAAGATGCGAGCGCCGTAGATGCCACAAGGTCATTACCCGGCGCAGACAGCAGGTTCAGACCCTTCACTTGCAAGCGTTCACCATACGGCATCACGCCGCGCACAAGCGACTTTCCGCATTTCTGCGTGCAGCCCAGCGCCTTGTCCTCCAGCGTAGAGATACCACCGGCCTTGTTGCCCGGACTCGGATTCTCGCCTACCGGTTCGCCATGACTCAGGAAATAATCCTTGAAATCGTTAATCAGATGTACCGTTTGGTCGAAGAGCCCTTTGTTGGCACAGCGGTCCATGAGAATGGTCTCTGCGCCGAACATCTCCGGCACTTCGGTCAGCACCGTTGTACCGCCCTGCGCCACGAGCCAATCGGACAGGCAGCCGAGCAACGGGTTAGCCGTGATTCCGCTGAATCCATCGCTACCGCCGCACTTAAGACCCACGCGCAACTCACTCAGAGGCACTGCCTCGCGTTTGTCGCGTTGCGTCTTGGTATATAGCTCACGGAGGATAGGCATGCAGTACTCCACCTCATCGCCCTGTATCTTCTGCGTCACGACGAACTTCACGCGGTCTTCGTCTATCTCCCCGCAGAATTCACGGAACACATCCGGCTGATTGTTCTCGCAACCGAGGGACACAACCAGGATGGCACCGGCATTCGGATGATGAATCATATCACGAAGAATTTTCTTCGTATTCTCATGGTCATCGCCCAGTTGCGAGCAGCCGTAATTATGGGTGAATGCGAAGATATTATCCGCACCTGTCTCCTGGCGCAAGCGGTCCGCGCATTTCTGGATGATGCCGTTCACACAGCCGACAGTAGGAATAATCCACACTTCATTGCGGATACCTACCTGTCCGTCCTTGCGACGATACCCCATAAAAGTGCGCTTTTCATCGGGGATATTCAGCACCACGTCCTTTGGATGATACTCATATTCAAGCAGACCGGCAAGGTTCGTCTTGATATTATTCTCGTTCATCCAACTGCCGGCTTTCTTCGCCTCTTTGGCATGGCCGATAGGAAAGCCGTATTTGATGACATTCTCGCCTTCGGCAAGGTCTTTGATAGCTATCTTATGCCCCGCCGGAACGTCTTCCAATACGGTAATCTGCTTGCCGTCCACGTCTATAACGGCACCTGCCGACTGAGGCTGTATGGCTACAACCACATTGTCGGCAGGATTGATTTTCAGGATATTTGTCATAAATTAAAACAAGCTTTTAATCTTAGCGATGACATCATCTACTTTATCCACAGCCAGCATGGCCTGAACGGTATTAAGCATACCGATGGATTCGATAGAATTGAGGTACAGTTCCACGAGGTCGGTCAGGCCCGGAATTTTGTTGAGGTCCTCTTTGCTCTCTTTCCAGATGATATCGGTTGCACCGAGTACGCCCTCTGCCACTTTGCGGGTGTCGCCGGTAGCCCAGAGTTTCTTCAGCAGGTCCATAATCTCCTGTGCATCGTTCGGCTCGATAGGAGCTCCGTCCTCGCGTTTGCCGCCCTTGTAATACTCGATGATGGCAGCCAAACCAAGAACAAGACCCTTCGGCAGCTCGCCCTTGCGCTCCAGATAAATCTTGAGGCCCGGCAGATCGCGTGTCTCGAATTTCGGGAACGAATTCAGCATGATAGAGGTCACTTGGTGATCTACATACGGGTTGTTGAAGCGCTCAAGCACGCTCTCGCCATATGCCTTCAGCTCTTCCTTCGGCAGGTTCAGCGTCTCCAGCAATTCATCGAACATCACCTTGTGGATATACTTGCCCAGCACCTCATGGTTGCAAGCATCGCGAACGATGTTCACGCCGCTCAGGTAGGTCACAGGGCTCAGCACGGTGTGAGGACCGTTCAGCAACGTCACCTTACGCTCGTGGTACGGCTTCTCGCTCTCAGCGATAAGTACGTTCAATCCGGCCTTATTGGCAGGGAACTCTGCCTCCAACTCGGCAATAGACATGTTCTCCGGTTTCTCGATAACCCAGAGGTGGAAAATCTCTGCTTGCACGACCAGGTTGTCGTTATAGCCCACTTTCTCCTGAATCTCTGCGATATCTTTGCGCGGGAAGCCCGGCACGATACGGTCAACAAGCGTTGCGCATACATAGTTGTATTTCTCAAACCAGTCCTTGAAGCCCTTGTAGTCTGCGCCGAAATCATCTTTCCACAGTTCGATGTACTTGCGGATACAATCCTTGAGGTGGTGTCCGTTCAGGAAAATCAGCTCGCACGGCATGAAGATAAGTCCCTTCGTCGGGTCGCCGTTGAAGGTCTTGTAGCGGCGGAACAGCAATTGCACCAATTTGCCGGGATAAGCCGATGCCGGCGCGTCCGTGAACTTGCAACTCGGGTCAAACGTGATACCTGCCTCGGTGGTATTGGAAATCACGAACCGGATCTCCGGTTGCTCTGCCAATGCCATGTATGCCCAGTTCTGCGTGTACGGGTTCAGCGCGCGGCTGATAACATCGATACGCTCCAGGCTGTTCACGGCCTTGCCATCCAGACGGCCCTGCAGGTTAACGTGATACAAGCAATCCTGACCGTTCAACCACTCAACCATACCCTTGTCAATCGGCTGTACTACTACCACCGAACCGTTGAAATTGGTCTTGGCGTTCATGTTCCACACAATCCAGTCCACAAATGCGCGAAGGAAGTTACCCTCACCAAACTGGATAATTCTCTCAGGAGCTACGCTCTTCGGCGCGGTCCACTTGTTCAATGCTTTTTTTGCCATAATAATTAGATTTATTTAAATGAATATTTTAGTTGCATACACTTTGCGCTGCAAAATTACTAAAAAAAAATGACATACGCAAGCATATGCCATTCTTTTTACATTTTTCATCAAAAATCACTCGTTTACCGGCCTTTATACATCTCTTCGTAGTACTTCTCGTAGTCACCGGAAGTGATATTATCCAGCCATTCTTGGTTGTCGAGATACCATTGTACGGTCTTCTCAATGCCTTCCTCGAATTGCAAGGACGGCTCCCAGCCCAACTCACGCTGCAGTTTCGTGCTATCGATAGCATAGCGCATATCGTGCCCTGCGCGGTCGGTTACGTAGGTGATGAGGTCCAGGTCTGCGCCTTCCGGACGACCTAACAGACGGTCAACAGTCTTGATGACGGTCTTGATGATGTCGATGTTCTTCCACTCGTTGAAACCGCCGATATTATAGGTTTCAGCCACAGTGCCTTTATGGAAAATCAGGTCAATAGCCCGCGCATGGTCCACCACATACAGCCAATCACGCACATTCTCGCCCTTGCCATAGACAGGCAGCGGTTTGCGATGGCGGATATTATTGATGAATAGTGGGATAAGCTTCTCCGGGAATTGGTACGGACCGTAGTTATTCGAGCAGTTGGTCACAATCGTCGGCATGCCATATGTATCATGGAACGCGCGCACGAAGTGGTCAGACGATGCTTTCGAGGCCGAATAGGGCGAGTGCGGATTGTACTTCGTCGTCTCATAGAAGAAATCTTCTCCGTACGCCAAGTGATGCTCCGCCGAGGAAGCGGTGGTTGTGAACGGCGGCTTGATACCTTCCGGATGCGTCAACTTCAAGGCTCCATACACCTCGTCCGTCGAGATATGATAGAAGCGCTTGCCCTCGTATTTCTCCGGCAAGCTCTCCCAATACAGTTTTGCGGCCTGCAGCATCGACAGCGTACCCATCACATTCGTGCGGGCAAAGGTGAACGGGTCTTTGATAGAGCGGTCCACATGGCTTTCTGCCGCCAAGTGGATAACACCCGTCACGTGCTCCTCCTGCATCAGCGCATAGATCGTGTCGAAATCGCAGATGTCCGCACGTACGAATCGGTAGTTCGGCTTGTCCTCGATGTCCTTGAGGTTCGCCAAGTTGCCTGCGTACGTCAGTTTGTCCACATTGATGATTCGGTAGTCCGGGTACTTGTTCACAAAGAGACGAACCACATGACTTCCGATGAAACCGGCTCCGCCGGTGATGATGATACTCTTTTTCATACTATGTATCGTACTTGTTTAAAATGATATACTCGTTCTTGTCCTTCTTGGTCTTCCAACACTATCTCTCCGGTTGGCAAGATATCCTGTATGCGTGCCATGAATTGGCCGTTGGCATCGGCGTTTGCGTTGGTCGTCGGAGCGGTACTAACCTCTCGCTCCACAAACGGCCAAAAACCGTCCTTGCGGTATAGATGCACTTTGTAATAGCCCCACAGGTCCTCCGTTAGTGCTTTCTGCACCTCTTCGTACAGCTGCTGCATCAGAGCCTCTATGTCGTATGTCTTCCCTGTTATCTGCTTGAGCGAGACAGGGTTTGGCGCATCTGATTTCCACTCGGTCTGGTTGACATTCAGCCCTATGCCGGCGATGGAATACTTGACTTCATTCCCGATAATGGCGTTTTCTATCAGGATGCCCGCCACTTTCTTGTCCTGCCAGTAGATGTCATTCGGCCATTTGATAGAGACCGCTTCGCTCAAAGACAAAAGACCGCTTTGCTCATAGACAAAAGACTGAATTACCTTGTATACTGCCACACTCACTATTACATTTAAGTAAAATGGGCTTTTATCTTTTATCTTTCTGCTTTCTACTAAAATCGAGCACAGCAGGTTCTTGTCTTCCTCGCTCTCCCATCCGTTTCCTGTCTGTCCGCGCCCTGCCGTCTGGTAGCCCGCATAGATGTATTTTTCGCCTTCCGGCCACTCGCCTTTGGCTATCAGCTCTTTCAGGAGCGTGTTCGTGCTATTGGTGCGCTTTATATACATCGAGCAGGTATTGCTGGATAACCGTTTGTATATTCTTTGCTTTGCCGGGCGCCGAATTGATAAGGATGGCAAACACCCAGGTCTCTCCGTTAGGCATATCGATATATCCGGCGAAATTCTTGGTGCCGGCTATCGTACCGCTCTTGGCATGAATACGTCCTTCAAGCGGTGTGCCGGGGCAGAGAGATTTGAGCGTTCCGCTCTGTCCGCTAACCGGCAATGATGCCAACCATGCCTCTTTGTTGGTACTGCGCGACATAACCGTGAGCAACTGCACAAAGGTCTTGGCACTCACGGCATCCTGCGGCGCCAGGCCGCAACCATCCTTGATGATAGCATTCTGGGTGTTGACACCTCTCCGTCGCCAGTAGTCCTTCAGCAAGTCCTGGCTGTTATGAATGGTTCCCGGCAATGTGTAGCGCGTACCGAGAAAACGGAACAGCGACTCCGCATAGAGGTTATTGCTGTTGACATTCGTCTCCTTGATGATTTCCGATAGCGGCTCAGAATAGTGGATATACAGCTCCGTTCTTGCGGTGGTCAGAGGATTGTAGTCCGCTTCGTAGGTGGCGTTATTCTTCACGCTGATACCTGCCTCCCGCAAGCGATTCGTGAAATGGCGCGCCAGCAGCAGACCGGGATTCGGAAGGTCGCCTTTGACGCCGAAAGTGCCTAAGTTCGATGGCACAGCACCCGTGAGATAGCGCTCTCGGCTGAACGGCAAACCGCTCACAAAAGCTCCGTCGTATGTTATCTTGCCGCAGCGGATATGATTGATGAAATATACATCCTCCACCGCCGGTTCTGTCTTCACGACTGATGCCACGCTTCCGGGTTCTCCGCTTTTGAGCACAATATTCATTGTGTTACCGTAATAATTGAGCGCGAATATACCGGGGGCATAGTAGTTACCCGCATCTTCGCAAAGCCACGAAGGATTTTGTGCTTCTCCGTCCAGCATCGTCATATCAGCCACCACTCCTCCGTCGATACGCTTGATACCCGCTTGCTGTACCGCTTTCACCCATTGATAGAGAAAAGCCGTCTGACCTTGCCATCCCAAAGAAGGGTCGCACCCTCCATGGATATAAAGATTGCCATGCAGAGTGCCATTCTCAACGTAACCGGAATACTCCAGCAAGGTCGGGAAACGGAACCCCGGACCGAGAATTTCAAGCGCTGCGCCCGTCGTCAGCAGTTTCATTACTGACGCAGGGGGCACAACATGTTCGGAACGATAATTGTCAATCACCTCGCCCGTATTCAGGTTCTGCACCAGCACGGACATATTTGCCTGCCCAGTTAGCGGGTGACTTGTCAGGAAATTGACGGATAATAATATCGCTGCAAGAAGGTGCATTCTATTTAGCGGCACTTAGATATTCATGCATCGCCGCTGCGGCTTTGCGGCCGTCAGACATAGCAAGGATAACCGTTGCTCCGCCACGCGTGATATCGCCTCCGGCAAAAATAGTAGGAATGGACGATTGCATGGATTCGTTAACCACAATCGTTCCTTTCTTGCTGATTTCCAGACCTTCCACGGACGACGGGATAAGCGGGTTCGGCGAAACACCTACCGCCACAATCACCAGATCCACAGGGATTGTTACCGTCTTTCCTTCTACGGGCACAGGGCTGCGACGTCCGCTTTCATCCGGTTCGCCGAGTTCCATCACTTGCAGTACCGCCTCTTTGACACGGCCGTTTTCATCGGCATGGTACTCCAGCGGATTATGGAGCGTCATGAACTCGATACCCTCTTGCTTGGCGTGATGCACTTCCTCGATACGCGCCGGCATCTCCTCTTCGCTTCGGCGGTAAATAATCATGGCATGCTCTGCTCCCAGACGTTTCGCCGTGCGAACCGCATCCATCGCTGTGTTTCCTCCGCCGATTACGGCTACATTCTTGCCGTACAATAGTGGCGTGTCTGTGGCAGCATTCGAAGCATCCATCAGGTTCACACGCGTCAGATATTCGTTGCATGAGAGCACACCGTTCAGGTTCTCGCCCGGAATATTCATGAAACGCGGCAGACCGGCTCCGGAACCGACAAAGATGCCTTTGAATCCTTGCTCCTCCAGTTCCTTAACAGTAATGGTTTTGCCAATGATAGTATCTGTATGGAACTGCACTCCGAGTGCGCGAAGACCATTTATCTCAGTATCGACTATACTATTCGGTAAACGGAATTCAGGTATTCCATACTTCAGCACACCGCCTATTTCATGCAAGGCTTCAAAGACGTGCACCTCGTATCCGTACTTGGCTGCATCTCCGGCAAAGGTCAGACCGGCAGGACCGGAACCCACAACGGCAATCTTTGGACCGTTAGGCTTGCCACATGGCTGTTCGGCTCCGGAGACACTCCGGTTGGCGTAATCGGCGCAGAAACGCTCGAGGTAACCGATGGCCACAGCAGGATGCTTCATCTTCAGGTGAATACAATTCGCCTCGCATTGCTTCTCCTGCGGGCATACACGTCCGCATACAGCGGGAAGCGAGGATGATTCCTTGATGACAGCAGCTGCGCCAAGGATATCGCCAGCCTCCAGTTTCTTGATGAAGCCGGGGATGTTAATATTCACCGGGCAACCTTGTACACAGGTCGGGTTCTTACAATTGAGGCAACGGTGCGACTCGGTGATAGCCTGCTCGAATGTCAAACCTTGGTTGACTTCCTCATGTAGCGATTTAACACGCACTTCCGGGCGCAGTTCCGGCATCTTCACACGCTCAATCGCTACGCGGTCTTTAGGTGTTCCCTCAAAGGGTTTAACCAGCATTTGGGTCGCTGATGCCTCCGATACAACCTCGGTTCGATTCTCTCTCGTTAGTGTCTCGCTAGTCTGATTTGGACTACTAAGGTGTGCAGAATAGGCTTCCATAGCCTCGGCCTCTTCTGCACGGTAGGACTTCATTCGACTGAGCATCTCATCCCAGTCCACTCCGTGTGCATCGAACTCCGGTCCATCGACGCAGACAAATTTCGTCTTTCCGCCTACCGTCACACGGCAGGCTCCGCACATACCCGTTCCGTCGACCATAATGGTGTTGAGCGAAGCCTCGGTCGGGATGTTATATTTGGCGGTGGTCAACGCCACAAACTTCATCATAATTGCCGGACCGATAGTGATGCACTTATCCACCTTTTCACGGTTAATAATCTGCTCAACGCCGACGGTTACCACACCTTTCTGTCCAACCGATCCATCGTCGGTCATCAGAATAACTTCATCCGACCACTTTGCCAATTCATCCCTCAGGATAATAAGGCTCTCCGTACGTGCAGCGAGGACGGTGATAACGCGATTCCCTGCTTTTTTGAGCGCCTCAGCAATCGGCAACATCGGAGCAGCACCCACTCCACCACAGGCACATACGACCGTTCCGTAGTTCTCAATACGTGTAGCACGACCAAGCGGACCGACGATATCATGGATGGAATCGCCAGGATTAAGCGCCAGTAGCTTGTGCGTCGAGACGCCTATCTGCTGCACTACCAGCGTGATAGTGCCTTTCTCGATGTCTGCGCCGGCAATGGTTAACGGCACTCGCTCGGAGTTAGCGTCCACTCGAATGATAACAAAATGGCCGGCTCTGCGGCTACGTGCAATGAGCGGAGCCTCTACAACGAGCTCCGCCACATTGTCCGAAAAAAATTTCTTAGATAAAATCTTGTTCATTAGAAATATTTTGTTTCCTTGCCTACGATGGAGGAAAGGAGGTTATTTGCCAAACGGCTTGCTCCGAAGCGGAACGACTCGTTGTTAAGCCACTCTTCGCCCAGAATCTCTTTTACTAATGTGAAGTGCTGCACAGCCTCGTCGGTCGTGCTCACGCCGCCAGCGGGCTTGTAACCCATTTTGACGCCCGTTTTCTCGCGCCAAACCTTGATTGCATGGCACATAACAAAGGTAGCTTCCGGCGTAGCATTCACAGCAATCTTACCTGTAGAAGTCTTGATAAAATCGCATCCTGCTGCCATGGAGAGGATGGATGCTTTCCATATATTCTCCGCGGTGTTCAGCAGACCTGTTTCAAGAATGACTTTGAGGTGATGATCGCCGCATACAGCCTTCAGTTCGGCTATCTCATCGTAGCACTCCTGATAGCGTCCCTCGAGGAACTTGCCCACACTCAGCACGATATCTATCTCGGTTGCGCCAGCACGCAGGGCCAAAGCGGTCTCTGCCACCTTCACCTCCAGAAAACTCTGGCTGCTTGGGAATACGCCACTCACGCAAGCGATGTTGAACTTCGGGTCCTTGAGCGCTTTGCGTACGTATTCAGCCATCGCCGGATAAACGCAGATAGCAGCCACATTAGGTATGCCCGGGAAATCTTTCTCGAAATTGTTCACGGCGTTCGCCATCTTCTCCACCTTAGCGATGGTGTCATCGGCGCTCAGCGTGGTGTAGTCAATCTGATGGAGACACTCTTTCCACACCTCTACATTGTTATTCTCCGCAAAATGCTTTGCTTGGATGTCAGTCACTTGAGCCTTTACTTGCTCATCGGTAAACGGGCAGGGATACTGCGCAAATAATTCATCAAAATTCATGGTGTTATCGGGATTAAAATTAAACTTCTTCGTTGGTGTTGATGGTTGGATCGTTCTGGAGGCGTCCGATGATGGTTTCGTTGCCTCTCACAGCCTCGCCCACATCAACAAACATCTCCGTATTCAACGGCAAATACATGTCTACGCGCGACCCCAATTTGATGAAGCCGAGATGCGTATTCCGGTGTGCCTGATGCCCAGGTTTTGCGTACGTCACAATACGTCTTGCCATGGCTCCGGCGACCTGACGAACGGCTATCTGCATCTTCGACGGTGTCTCGATGACCACTAGCGAACGCTCGTTCTCTGTGCTCGATTTGGGTAACCAGGCACCTTTGTGGTGACCTTTCTGATGCTCGCTCACAAGGATTGTTCCTTCTATTGGATACCAGTTGGCATGCACATTAAACGGCGACATAAAAATCGACACCTGCAACTTGCGCTCATGGAAATACTCGTTCTCCTCGGTTGGCTCCACCACTACCACGCGTCCGTCCGCCGGAGCAATGATGAAATCGGGGTCATCAATCTCCAGCACCCGCACGGGGTTGCGAAAGAAATAGGTGACGAAAATGAGCAGCAAGGCCGTCAGAGACAGCGTGATACCGAAAATCCAATGCGGGAAGTACAAGTACATCGGCACATTGATGATAAAAAGCAAGAAAGCGGTACCGCAAATCAGTGTACGTCCTTCTCTATGTATTCTGGTTCTTTTCATAATTCCGTATTATTGCCACATAGCATATGGGAACTGCGCCAGCATATCAGCCGCCTGGTCCAAACCCTGCTGCAGTTTTTTCTCAATCATGAATTTGAACATCATAGGAATGTCCGCTTTCACCGTCAATTTGATACGTGTGTCCGTGGGATTTACCTCTTTCATCTGAATCCAGAAGTTTGCATCCATCGGCACTCCTTCGGCTCCAAATTTGATGGTGTCGTTCTCAATCCGATCAACGATGACGATGGTGATTTTCTGTCCCAGCCCGTCCACTTTCATCCGTACGCGGTCAGGCTCAATCTCCATCTCCTGGATCTTGTCTTGGGGAATCATATCCTTCACACGCTCCAAGTTCTGCATGTTACTCAACACGCGGTAAATCTGTTGCGCCGAGCATGGAGCAGAGGTAATCTTACTTTCGTATTTAGTCTCTGACATAGTTTTTAAATCGAATTAGCGCACAAAAGTACAACTTTTTTTGCATATATGCAAATATTTCATTGTTTTTGTAATCGTTTTTGATATTTTTGAACCTCCATTGATGTCCTTTCAATACGATTTTCACACTCTTTGACATCCGAAATGATGATTTGCAGATGCTTGGCACGCTCCAGCAGTTCCAGTTCTTTTCCTTTTATGGAAGGGTCAGTATCCTCTATCCGCCTGCCTTCTCTGTAGAGCAGCAGTTCACTGCCATCATCGCGAACCAAGATACGCAAACTATTCCATCCTGTGAGTACATAAAAACCATGGTCTTGATATTTCTCGTTTCGTTCGTACTTGAAGAATGCCATAAGCGAATCCGCTTTCGGGAGCAACAGTTCCAACTGGTTTTGATAATACGCCAGGCTTCGCTCCTGTTCCGTGAGCGCGATGGAATCGCGCACATGTTTCTCTGCCTTGTACTGTTCCGCCCGCGATGGTTTGTTACAACCGGCTATCACAAGCCCACACAATACGATCCCGCAAAAAATTGTCTGTTTCATATTCATTATTACCACTGCACCACAAAGCCGGCGTGTACATTAATTCCGGCTTGGGCAAAATACCAAGCGCTTCGTGAACCATCAGGTAGGCGTTTGGCTTCTGCACCACCATTGCTCGCATATTTGGCGTTGAAAATATTGTTTAATTGACACAAGAGTTTGACTTCAGGCACACCTCGACGGTCATTAATCCATTTTTTCATCGGTAGGTTATACTGCAAATTCACGTTGGTTACGGTATAAGCACGGAGCATAGCCGCTACATCTTGCGTATTGTCGAGGAACTGCCGACCCACTACATTTGTCTGAATTGTTCCGATGAAACCGGCATAATCGAAGGTAAATAGGCTCATAGCCGTAATGGTAGGAGAGAAGGCTATGGTAGTCTCTTTTGCTTCATAAATAATTGTGTCTCCTGTTGGCTCCCAGTATTCATCTATAAGTTCAATATACTGCTTGTAATTTTGTATCTTGTTGCGGCTGATGACCAGGTTACCCTCCCATCGGAACCAGTCGGTTATCTTTACCGCCGCCGTCAGTTCGGCACCCATCCGGTATGAGTCCTTCACATTTGTCGTCAGGTATTTGCCTACATCGTTATACTCACCGGTGAGCACAAGCTGGTTGTCGTAATCCATAAAATAGAGGTTGAGCCCTACATTAAACCGCGGATGGGCATATTGGTAGCCAAGTTCATAATCATACAGCGTCTCAGCTTTAGGCATGGTCCCCAAATAGGTTTTTGTGGCTGCATCATAAGCCAGATTCTCCGTATAATTGCTGCGACTCGGGTCACGGTTAGCGATAGCAAAGGAAGCAGAGAGCGTGTGACCATGATTCTGATACGTGAGACCTGCTTTGGGATTGAAGAAATGGAAATCGCGCGAAAGCGGCAATTCGGTCATGGTTTCATCGTTGATTCCGTACATCGAGTAACGCACAAAACGATATTGCAAGTCGGCATATAACGCGAGTTGCTCCTGCGTGCGGCGGAAGACCCGCCAGTTAGCTTTCGCGTAGGCATTGGCATCAATCTTATTCGCGCGGTTGCGATAATACTCATAGTGAACCGGCAATGGCAGTGCCGATGGTGTCTGCAGATATTCCAATTGTCCCCAGTGATGACCGAGATAGTTGTTCGCCGCAGCGCCAAACTGCACATCCACCGGTTCAGAGATATACTTGCCGGAAATCAAGAAACCGGCAAAATGATTCTCCAGCCATTTCTGGTACATTCCGTATGATTTTCCACTATCCGGAAGTCCCCAATAGCTGTATTTCTTTTTTTTGTACTGCTCATAGAATCCCCCGCCATGGGTATAGTGGAATGTAGCGGTAAGGCTCCAACGCGTGGTAAAACGGTGGTTGATAGCCAGTTGGGCGTGCTGTTGGGAATAGTTGTCGGTCTGGTTGGGATAATAGACCGTAGAGTCGTTTCCTTGGCTATCCGGCATGGTGTATTCGCCAGCAGGGTTATAGCGTCTATCGGCTCCATTGCGCCCGTACGCTACATCGTACGACACGCCTTCCCATCCCATGCCGGTCTTCTCTCCTCCGCCAAAAGCACGGAGAATGACATGCGTCTTCTTGCCGTACCAACCGATATCGCCATAGAAACTATACAAGTCACTTCCTGTGCGATAGAGGAAACCATCGGAGTTCACTTTAGTGAAGCGAGCATTCATCATCCAACGGTTGCTGATAGAGGCGTGCGCATTCACCATCTCACGGAAGGTATTGTACATACCTCCGTTAAATGCTATGGCGAGGCGGCTGACGCTATCCAACATATTCGTCTGCATATTCAGCGATGCACCAAATGCCGAACCGCTGGTACTGGTACCCACACCGCGTTGTACGTCCACCTGCGAGATAGATGAACTCATATCCGTCATATTTACCCAAAACACCGTTTGGCTCTCCTGGTCGTTCAGCGGCACCTCATTGACAGTCATGTTAATGCGGGTGTGGTCCGTTCCACGCACACGGAAATAGGTGTAGCCGATGCCCAAACCATCGTCACTAGTTACCTGCAAACCCGGCGTGGTTGTCAGCAGATACGGCAGATTCTGACCCGTGTTATCACGATTCAATTCATCGTTTTTCACTATGGCTGTGGAAAGCGTGGTCTGTTGCACACGCGCTACCGACACCTCGATGTCTTCCAATTGATGCATCAGCACCGTTAACGTGTCCTCTTGCGCTATCGCGGAAAGGGGGACAAAAAGCAGGGATAATAATAACTTTTTCATTTTCTTTAACAGCATTACCTGTTCAAGTTCGACGGGTTTTATCTCAGCCGAAGCACCCCGAATGAAGTTTGACAGAATGTTTTTTAATTTGTTTATTAAAATTTATATGTTACGCCTATCAGGCAGTTGATACCTTGCGAGCGATAGCCGTAGTAGTATTCGTTTTTACGATGCAACCAGTTATTGATTTGCGCAAATAGGATGAGATTCGGGTGCGCTTCAGGCCGCAGCGTTTGGGCACTGGCACTGGTTTGGACTTTAGCTTTTCCAACCCATAGGTGATATTGCACACCGAGATTGAGGTCAATAACCGGCTTCAGCACATGCTCGCCGTCTGTGGCTAATGCAAGTCGGCTTCCCATGAAACGGTTATCCGAATAGAGTGACCAATGCTTGTCAATCTTGCCATCAATACGCAAACCCAGTTCCCAGTTAGGACGGTCATAGACCGTAGTGTCTCCACTCCAGAAATAGTAATCGCCGTTGAGGTTGATACGCACAATATCCTGATAGTGGTAATTCAGTTGACCGCCTATCTTACCTCGCTGGTAGTTGGTATGCCGATGCACGAAGTCGCCTATAGGACGAAGGATATTGATTGGTGCAAGCCGTGTGACGGAATCAGCCGTGGCAATCCAATAGTCCTCATCCATCATATAGGCATATCCGCCGTGAATCTCAATGAGCAAGTCACGGTGCGGCTTAATGCGGAAACCAAGCTCGGCATCCACGGGCACATAGGCAGCACAAGGATGCAGGATACCGGCATGAATGAGACTATAGCGGTTCTCCTCCATATAACTCTGAAGCGTTCCCATGCCTTGGCTACCCATTACATCGGCATATATGGTTAGCCAGTTCTTGGCTATCTGCGCCTCCATATTGATATGTGGCGAAGGGGCGAAACTGAGGTTCTCTATATTCGACAGGTGCTGGTGTCCGCGGCCAAGGTTGAGGTCGAAGTTCACACCCACATGGATGCGAATACGGTTGCCTTCGTACGCATAATACGGCTCAATGCGGAAGTTATGGCGGTTGCCGTAAAGTGAGTCAGGAATAACCGCGGCAAGCGAGCGAAGTTGCAAGAAGTTATTCTGCACATATATATTCGCACCAACATGATGCGCATCCCCATGCCAGTCGAAGGATGCTTTGGTACGAATTTGATGCTCCGCTACCGCGCCCGGTTTGGCGAAAAGCATATATCCTGTCTGCAATTGGTATTGCACGTCCTGCTTGGCATTTGCCTTCACGCCGATGAAAGCCTCAGCGGTCCAAAGTGCCGTCTGGTCCAGCGCAGTCAAAGGACGCCTGTTCGAATAGGTCACTTTATTGCGTTCCCACATGCCATGGTCCTGCGAATAGTCGTAGAAATGACCATACTTATGGTAGTAAATATTTCCTCCATTGACACCGAAATAGAGGTCACAGGTCGAGAAGAGATGCCTGAAGTTCAAGCCCAATTTAGTTTTACTCAATGTCGCTAACCCCCACTCTGCCTTATGGTGTGCATAGACATCCAGGATGGATCTCTTGCCGTCATTGAGACGATAGCCAAAATCAAACAATGTATTCGGGTGACCGAGTGCGGCACGGATATAACCATTGTAGTGCTGTCCTTCTGCGAAACGCGTAGGTTGAGACAGAAGGGGATTCAAACTGCTGCTCGGCATCACAGAAGCCGTATATTCGGAGTACTCGATAGGCGCCGGCTCTATCGTCGTCTCCATCACTTCAGGTTTCGTGGATACTTTGCCTGCCGCTTGTATCACCGGCTGAAAATCACGCTCCACCGTCACAGAGCGGTTCAGCACACTGTCGTTCTGCGCAATAGCACTGAAACTAATGGCCAACAACCAATAGCCAACGGCCAATAATCTATTCGTCTTCATTGTTTTCCTCCTTTGTTACGGGGTTCTCCAATTGGTCGAGTTTCGCCAAGCGGTCCTTGATAAGCGCAGGGATGTTATCGCCGGTAGCGGTGTAGTTCTGCTGCAATACGAGCAAATACTGCCATGCCTGGAATAGTTCTCCTCGCTCGCGGTTGATATCGCTCAGCAGCACTAACGCGCGTGCCAGCCAATACTGCTGTTGGGTGTTCATCTGCGTGAAACTCATCACCTCCGCCTCGGCGCTATCGAGGTCCTTGAGTTCGTAGTAACTCTGCGCAAGCAGGTATTTCGCCTCTGCTCCCTGCGTAGTACGCACCTCTTTGGATAGTGCTTTGAGGTCCGTTTGCGCTTTGCTCCATTGGTTCAAAGCGATATAGGCTTTTGCCCGACCGTATTGTGCTTCCGCTTTTGTCTCATCACTCACGGGTGTATCGCTCAATATCTGCTCAGCTATATCGATTGCCGCTTGATGCCGACCTAAGGCCTGTGAGCAGCGCAGGATACCCAGACGGGCAACTGTTGCACTTTCCCGGTTAGAAGCCAACGCGTTCATCTTATAGAAGCCGTCCAAAGCGCATGTGTAATCCGCTTTGTCATAGCATATCTCTGCTACGCGCATGGCTGCCTCCTCTTGATACGGATTCGCATTCATCTCTGCCAGCACTTGATATTGCGCAAGCGCCTCGGACATCTTCCCAAGACGGTAGTATGAGTCTGCAAGATAATAGCGGGCGGACGTGCAGTAACGACCTCCGGCACAGTATTGCGTGATATAATTGCTCAGCGAGACGGACGCTTTCTGGTAGGCTGCCTGCATATACTGCATCTCCGCAGAAGCGTATAGCAAGCTGTCTTCCGCCGTGGTGACATTCATGTTCATCTTGGCGAGCGTCTTGGTGTATGCCAAATACTCGTTCACATTGCCGGACTCTACATAGAGTGCCTGAAGCGCGTCAAGCGCCGTATATGCCTCTTCCGTAGCCGGATATTTCTCAATAGTCTGCCTATACGCCGCGATTGCCTGTTCGTTCTTACTCAAATTGCGGTAAATCATCGCTCGTTCAAGCGAGGCTTTGCGAGCCAATGTAGAATGCGGATAATTGGTCAGCAGATTCCCATACGTGTCAATAGCGCCATATTCATCATTCTGCTGCAACTGCGCACGGGCAATCTCATAGGTGCCGTCGTCAGCATAATCGGACTTCGGATAGCGTCTCACGAGTTCGCGGAGCACATTGATTTTCTCGCCGTATTTATGCTGCAGTCCGAGTGCATAACCGCGTTGGAAGAGAGCATAGTCGGTCCCTGCCGCCTGTAAGTTGCTCACCTGCGTATAATAGGTGATAGCTTGCGTGAACTGACGGGCATTAAAATAGCAGTCACCCAAACGATTCAGAGCATCCGCATAGGTTGGCTCGGTAGCCAGAGCAGCGTCGATATACAGAGAAAAGGACTCGCGCGCCTGCTCATACTGTTTGAGCGAAAAATAGCCATAGCCCTGCAAATAACGAGCTATAGCATAGTTCTCCGATTGCTTGGCATTCGGACGAGCGAAGAAAGCCTTGAGGTCCTCCACACAAGCGTTATACTCACGCAAACGATAGTTGGCCTCCGCGCGGAGATAGTATGCCTCAGTAGTATATTTGGATGATTCGTTGTTGTGGTTTATCACCTCCGTGAGCCATTCGGCCGATTGCTGTATCTTGCCTTGCAGGAAATTATCCGCGCCTAACTGATACCGCAGATATTGTTTGGTCTCGCGCATCTTCGGCGATGGCTTGTCTATCGAATCCAGCACAGTTATGGCCGCAGCGTAGTTCTTACTCTGCATCAGTGCGTCACTCAGCAACTGATATATTTTACCTTCGTGTTTGGAGTTCGGGAACTGGCGCAGGAAGTCATTGAATGCCCGCACAGATTCACCTAATGCGCTGGAAGACTGATAGGTGCATAGTGTGTAGTTATACGCTGCTTCCTCCGCCACCGCGGGAGTTATCTTGTATCCCGCTGCCGCTTGATAAGATAGTTTCGCCTGCTCCAGCATTTTCAGTTGCACATAGGCATTGCCCATTGTCAGACACGCCGCTTCGGAGAGGCTGTCCGGCTCCTGCTTCATCTGCTTGAGTGCTGTCACTGCCTCGTTATAGTGGCTTAACTGATATTGCGCCATGCCGAGCATGAAAAGGTCGTTGCGCAGCGGTTCCTCTTTATTCGCCTTCACCGCCTGCACGTATAACTCCAAATGGTCCACGGTCGCGTTGTAATCCTGCTTACGGTAACTCATCTCTCCTAACATACGGTGCAGTTCCGCGTTATTCGGACTATCGGGATAGGCGTCCAGTAACTCGTTGGCGCGCATCTCCGCCATGTCGTAGTTTCCCTGGGCATAGTGAATCTGCGTGATATAATACGGCACGGTTTTGGCATACTCCGGCTCGGTCTCCAGTGATTCCAGGGCAGGCAGTGCCTTGTCATAACGCTCGAGTTTGTACATGCAATAGGCGTAGTAATATGAGCCTCGCACTTTGTATCGGCTGTTGCCTTTGCTCAGTTGACCGAAATATATCGATGCCCGTTGGAACTCCTGTACCATTAGATAGGCATACCCACGGAAAAACAAGTAATCCGTCTGGTGCGCACGGCTTAAGGCGTGGGTATCTACGGATTCAAGGTACTTTAAACCTTGTTTGTAATGCCCTTTCTCTACCTGAAGAACGCCCTGCATGAACTTCACCTCATCGGCAAAGGTCGTATAAGGGAACGCCTGCAGGTATTCCTTCAAATCGCGTTGCAGTTGCTTGTCGCGTCCGTCAAAACGGGCAGCAAGCGCACGATAGCTCGTCTCCATCTCAGTGGTCTGAGCATAGGAAGGACAAAGGTAGAAGGACAATAGACAAAGGACTAAAATGAGTCGTCCTATAGTATTTAGTCTTTCAGCGAAGCGATTCATCAACGTGCTAATTTAATCTCATTCCACATCTCAAGCAGCATCTCCTGGCTGTCACCGGCATCGTGCATCAGCGCGCAGCGGTCGATTATGCTCTTGTCTGCATAATAAACAGGGTTGAGGTGCAGCGCATGCGGGTCCAGCATTTCTCCATCTACTTCAATAGGCTCGTTGCCGAAGAAATAGCTGGCATCTACGGTCTCCGGCCATTCCTCCTCGTCGTTCTGGTCCTCCAGAATCTCAGCGGCCGCCAACGGACCTCCTGCGCAAGACACATAGCCTATCTCGCCCATGTTTGCCAAGGCGTTTTCGGCTTTGCACATATAATCGATGAAATAGGTGGCTGCTTTCACGTTCTTGGCATACTTCGGTATCACCCATCCGTCGAACCATACGTTCGAACCCTCTTGCGGTACGATATAGTCCAGCATTACGCCCATCTCCGCTGCTTCTTCGATTGCAAACTGCGCGTCACCGGACCAGCTGAGGTTCATCCATGCTTTGCCTTTGGTCATCTCCTCTTTGCCGAAGTCCACTTCCCATCCGCATATCTGCTTCTTGGCTTTGAGCAGTACCTCTTTGACGGCCGCAACGCGCTCCGGTGTGATATCACGAACCAGTTCTTCGCGCGTCACTTCGCCGCGCTCAATCTGCTCATTGAAGGCATAGAGCACCAGCACCGAATAGACATCGCGGAAAGCATCTTTCATCAGGATGCGGTTCTCAAACTTCGGGTTCAGCACGGCTGCCCAACTAACCAGGTCCTCGCGGTTTACAAACTGCGGGTTATAGATAAATCCCGTCGTGCCCCACATGTAGCCTGCCGTATAATCGCTCACTTTCACGTCCGCTGAAGGAGCCATCTGTTGGAATTTCTCCAAAACGAACGGGGAGATATTGTCAAAATAATAGATGCTGTCCGGAATCAGGTCCTTTTGTATCGGAAGAATCAAGTCTTTCTTCAGCATGCGCTCAATGATATACTCCGACGGACAGAATACATCGTAGTCCTCATGGCCCACTTCAATCTTCGTGAGAGCGGTCTCATTGATGTCAAATGTCTCATAGACGAGTTGCACTTGTTCGCCTGTCTGCTCATAGTACCATTGTTCGAAATTAGCCTTGACTTCTTCGTCAATATAATCCGCCCAGTTGAGCACTTTGAGTTGGTGCGCACGGTCTGCACCGCCGCAGGAAGATAATACGATGGCTGCAAAAGCCAAAACAGACATTAATACTTTTCTCATTTTTCTTGTTGTTTATTGTTACGAATATTGATAATTACCAATGCAATGAGCATGACGAGCAGGATGATGGTGAAAAGCGGCCTCAGCTCAGGTGTCAGTCCGCCTTTGCGGGCATCGGAATAGATGAAGGTACTGAGCGTCTCCAGTCCACCGGAACCTTTAGTGAAGAATGTCACGCCAAAGTCATCTACCGATAGTGTGAGCGCCAAGATAAATCCGCTCAGCATTCCCGGCCACAACTCCGGCAACATCACCATTCGCAGCGCTTGCGCAGGTGTTGCGCCGAGGTCCAATGCCGCCTCATAAGTATTCGGATTCATTCGACTCAATCGCGGCAGTACGCTCAACACCACATAGGGTGTACAGAACACTACATGGGCGATACAAACCGTAGCCAGACCTTGACTCATGCCTAGCGCTACGAATAGCAAAAAGAGAGAGATACCGGTAATGATGTCGGGGTTAATCATCGGCACCGAGTTCAGGAAACTAACCACCTTGCGTTGAGGTGCCCGCATGTTATAAATACCTATCGCCGCCAGCGTACCCAATATCGTGGAGCATACAGCTGCCACAAGGGCGATGACCACGGTGTACCAGATGGCGCTATTCAGACCTGCATCGGCTTTGCCGGTAAACAGGTTGATATACAGGTCCATCGAGAAACCCGTCCAGTTGCCCAGAATCTTACTCTTGGTGAACGAGAACACAGCAATAAGCGCTATCGGCGCGTACAGCACAATGAGCAGCAGCCATAGATACAACTGCGAGCCGTAATGACGACGGTTGCCCATTCGTTTGCGACGGAGCATCTCCTGCTCCACGCTCGACAGGTTCTTCTCTTTGCGCCGCTGAATGATTTGCGTGGCTGCCAATGCCAAGGCTAATGCCAATGCCAGTCCTGCGAACACCCACCATATCCATCCGTTACTGCGTCTGGCGGCTGCAGTATGCGCCACCACATATTCCTCAAAAGCCTTGTAGGCATTTGCTGCCCGGACACGTTGAGCGCGGTTCTTGATCTCCTTGTTATTGCGCCAGAGTGTCCAACGAACCTCTGCCTCGTCCGTATAACTATAAACGCTATCGAACGATGCTGTCGCTATCGGTCTGTCGGCAAGCACAAAATCCAAATCTGCCTCTGTCAGCGGAGCAACCTGTACTCTGATATTCACTTTCTCCGCTTCGTAACTCTCCGGGAACTCCGCAAGTAGTTTTACTTCGCCCGTCGCGCCTACACGCAAGTCATACGTCACATTCGACTGCGCATATAAAGGACAAAGGACAAAGGACAATAGACACAGGACTAACATTGTAATAAGTCTTTTGTCTTTGAGCACCAGAGGTGCGGTCTTTTGTCTTTCAGCAAAGCGGTCTAACATCATACCATCCCTCCTTTCTCTCCGCCTTCGCTGTCATGGTCACCGAAGAATGAGGTCAAACCGATGATGATAAGCAGCACCAGCGACAGCACCGCTCCGTAGTTGAGCAGGTCGGTCGTGGTGATATAATCCTGAATGAGGCTACCGAATAGTTTGATGTTGTTATGCGTCAACAACTCTGCTATCGCAAAGGTCGAAACAGTAGGCATAAACACCATCACGATACCGCTATACACGCCGGGCATGGACAGCGGAACGATTACTTTCCAGAAACTCTGCCAACGGCTGGCACCCAAATCCTGCGCCGCCTCGACAAGCGAGTTGTCCATCTTCTGCAGCGTGTTGTATATCGGGTAAATCATAAACGGCAGGTAGTCGTAGCATAAGCCGAAAAGCAGCGCACCTTCGCCCAGCGGCAGACCGCACATGTTGAACAACTCCACCGTGGCCACCGTGCGCAGCAGGAAGTTAATCCACATAGGCAGAATGAACAGCATCGCCATCACTTTGGGTGTGCGAAAGTCCTCCTGCGCCATAATATACGCCGCCGGATAGCCCACAAGCAGGCAAATAGCTGTATTGAAAACCGCTATCATGAGCGAATACAGAAAGGTCTGTATCGCCTCGCTATGCGTAAAGAACTTCGCGAAATTGCGCGGCGTGAAGTGGCCTTCGATATCCGTGAACGCATACACGCCCACCAATATCAACGGCAGTACCACAAATAGCGCCATGAACAGGATATACGGCCATGCCCATGTCCTCCGCGAAGATGCCAATTGAAGTATCTTACTCATTGCTTTTATCTATCAAAATACTCTTCGGTTTGATGACGATACCTACGCGGTCGCCGTCATCCCACACATCGTTTGTATTGACATACAGGTCATGTCCCTCGTCCGTGCGAATCGTCAGATGATAGTGATTGCCCTTGAATAGGATAAAATGCACTTCGCCGGAGAGCGTACCTTCCTCCTCGTAGTCTTGCAGGTCGATATCGCGGAATTTGACGCGCACTTGCACTTTATCGCCGGGTTCGAAGCCTTCAAGTCTCTTCTCTTCCACCTCCCACTCGGCATCAAGGAACCATACCTTGCCGTTCTTGAGCACTTCGCCTTCGAAATAGTTGTAGATATAGTGCTCTTTCTTCATGATTTGGATATCTTCCGGCTTAACGAGCATACCTATCTCCGTTCCGGGCAAGTACTCATGGTAGTCCTGTATCAGGAACTCATAGCCGTCCGGCGTCAGCACACGCATCTCGTAGTGCACGCCTTTGAATATGCAACTCTGCACTTCGCCGTACCATTTTGTGAACTTGCCTTTCGGCACACGGTCTTCGGCATCGTCATCTTCGTTGCCTACGATCTGACCGCGTTTCTCGTCCTCTTTGCGCCATACATAGATGTCTTCCGGACGAATGACGACATCGACGGGG